>JAYUAV010000438.1:0-3674 GCA_043741175.1 Verrucomicrobiota bacterium | reverse complement strand
TGCACGGGCCGCACGATCATCAATCGCTTCTTCATCCCGCCAAGCAACTCGCCATCCTTGACGCGTTCGGCGGATTGGAGAAGGAGCGCGCGGCGTTCGGTGAACTTGTTTCGCGTCGCGGCGTATTGGAGGGCGAGAAGTCCACGCTGGTTGTGGACGAAAAGACTTACGCGCAACAACTCGACCTGCTGCGCTTTCAGGTGAAGGAGATCGAGACGGCGAGATTGCAACCTGACGAGGAAGAGCAACTCACGTTGGAGCACAACCGCGCAAGCAATGCGGCGAAACTTTTGCAACTGAGCCAGGCTGCTCTGGATGTTTTGAGCGAGAGCGAGGGATCGTTGCTTACGCAGGCGGGTGTGATCGGACGCACGTTACAGGAATTGCAGCGAGTGGATGCGGGCGCGGCGACTTTAGTTGAGCAGCACGAGTTGGGAGTAAATGCATTCAGGGATTTGCAGGTGGAACTTTCGCGCTACGCGGACAAGGTGGATGTTGATCCCGCGCGTCTCGCCGAGATGGATGAGCGATTGAATCTCATCCACTCACTCAAACGAAAATACGGCGCAACGCTTGCGGAAGTCATCGCATTCGGTGCAGAGGCGAAGGAGAAATTGCAATCGCTCGAATCGCGCGACGCTGAACTGGCACGGATCAATGGCGCACTTGCGAAACTGGACGCGGAGTTGTTAAAAGCGGGCAAGAAACTTTCTGCCGAACGCAAGAAGGTGATTCCGCAACTAGCGAAAGCTGTCGCCAAACAGCTTGCTGATCTAGGTTTCAAGCAGAGCCGGTTTGATGTGGAGATTGTCAGCGAAACGTTCGAGAACCCACCCCTTACCCCTCCTAGGAGGGGAACTATTCTGCGAGAGCGTTCTGCCGTGCTCCCCTCCTCGGAGGGGCTGGGGGTGGGTCAGTTTGAGGTGAAGAGATCGTCGCTTTCATCGAGCGGCCTCGACACCATTGAGTTTCAGTTCGCGCCAAACCCCGGTGAGCCTGCCAAGCCGCTTCGCGCCATCGCATCCTCCGGCGAGATGGCGCGGGTGATGTTGGCGTTGAAAACGGTTCTCGCGGCGGAAGACGAGATTCCTGTGCTGGTGTTCGATGAAGTGGATGCAAATGTAGGCGGCGAGACTGCGAATGCGGTCGGCGAGAAGATGAAACAGATTGCGGCCAAGCGACAAGTGTTGTGCATCACGCATCTGCCGCAAGTGGCCGCGCCTGCGGACGCTCATTACGTGGTGACCAAGCAGGTGAAGGATGGCCGGACGATTTCGGAGATCGAGTTGCTGGACAAAAAATCCCGCGTCACCGAACTGGCGCGAATGCTCGGCGGCCAAAGTGAAGCGGCAAGGAAACACGCAGAGGCGTTGTTGGGGTAGGGCGCGTCACTCCGTGCGCGCCGGGCTTCTATTGCAAACGAGTGCCTCCTGATTTGCGACGACGGCGCGCACGGAGTGACGCGTCCTACCAACCTTTGTCACAACTTCGCCGCAATGAACTGTTCCAACTTCATCGCGTCCGCGTTGAATTGACGCACGCCTTCCGCAGTCTTCTCGGTCGCCATCTGGTTTTCATTGACCAGCCAACGGAAAGTCTTCTCGTTGATAGCGAGCTTCTCAATGCTGCTCTGCTTGGCGATCTCAGGGCTGAGTTTGCGGGCGAGGGTCGCCGTACTGGCCTTGAGTTCGCCGAGGAGTTGCGGACTGATGGTGAGCAGATCGCAGCCAGCAAGTTCGGTGATCTCGCCGACGTTGCGGAAGCTGGCGCCCATGACTTCGGTACCGTGACCGAACTTTTTGTAGTAGGCGTAAATCTCTTTCACAGAAACGACGCCGGGGTCTTCGGCTGCGGTGTAATCTTTGCCGGTGGATTTTTTATGCCAGTCAAGGATGCGCCCGACGAACGGCGAGATGAGTGTGGCCTTGGCTTCGGCGCAGGCCACGGCTTGCGCGAGCGAGAACAGCAGGGTGAGGTTGCAACTGATGCCTTCCTTCTGAAGCACTTCACACGCGCGGATGCCTTCCCAAGTGCTGGCAATCTTGACGAGGATGCGTTCGCGCGGGATGCCTTGCTTGTCGTAGAGCGCGATGAACTGTCGGCCTTTGGCGACGAGTGCGTCGGCGTCGAAAGAAAGATTCGCGTCCGTCTCGGTGGAGACGCGACCGGGAACAATCTTCAAAATCTCCACACCGAATGCGATGAGCAACGCATCAATGACCTGCCCCAAAAGTGCCTTGCCCGTCGCGCCGGATTTGCGCGCGTCGGTGATGGCTTTGTCCACGAGCCACGCGTATTCGGGCATCTGCGCGGCTTTGAGGATGAGCGATGGATTGGTGGTGGCATCGCGCGGCGCGTACTGCTTGAGCGTGGCGAAATCGCCAGTGTCGGCGACGACGACAGTGAACTTTTTGAGTTGATCGAGTTGTGAAGTGGTGTTGCTCATAGGCGGAGACTAATGAGGAGGCGGTCGGATGTCATCCACGCATTTCGGTCAAATTTGACTCAAGTGAAATCGTATCCCACGTGCGTATTTCAAAGCGTCCAAGCTCCACCATCCAGAGAAGCGCCAAATCAAAAGCTCCAAACACCGCCATGCGTGGCTTGGTGTTTGGAGCTAGAAGGTTCTCTGGTGCTTGGTGCTTCTACTTTTCTCCGAGCAATTCCTTGAGCTTCGGCTCGATGGCTTGCGCCCAGATGGTGTAGCCCTTTTCAGAAAGATGCAGCGCGTCGGGCATGATTTCCTTGGAGAGCGAGCCGTCGGCTTCGATGAGTTGCGAGCCGAAATCAATGTAGTGAATCATCTGGCCGTCGGCGACTTTGGCGAGTGCCTGATTGATCTGGAGAATTTTCCCCCGCTGTGTGCTGAATGTTTTGGCGCGCGGGAAAATGCCGACGACGAGCAACTTTGTTTCCGGCAGACGCGTGCGGATTTGCTTCACGATGGCTTGAACGCCTTCGAGGATTTCAGCCTCGCTGTAATCTTCCACGCCGGCTTTGTTCTTGTTCGAGTTGTTCGTGCCAATCATCAATACGGCGGCTTTGGGTTTGATGCCGTCGAGCTGGCCGTTCTCAAAACGCCAGAGGACATGCTCGGTGCGGTCGCCACCCACGCCGAAGTTCAGGCACTTGCGGTTGCTGTAATAATTTGTCCAGACGTTCTTGCCGTTGCCTTCCCAACCTTGCGTGATGGAATCGCCGATGAAGGCGATGTCGCACGGGCCTGTATTGTTAGTGGCGCGTTCTAGGACAACATCAGTGCGTGTGCCGGTGTGCTTAACCGGAATGATGGCAGGGTTTGCTCTCGGAACGATGACCGCTGGAGGGTTCGTGGCTGGTGGAGCAGTGACTTGGGGCGCAACCGGCGCAGCAGGCGGTGTCGGCGTTGGTGGCGGCTGTTGTGTGCGCGAGCCAATGCTCACGACGCAGCCAGCTAAAGTTGAAACGAGAAGCAAAAGTCCCAGCGATTTGATCGTTCTTTTCATAGTGTTATTTACGATGTAGCAACTCTGACGGGAATGTCAGCAAGAAATTCAGCGGCGTTTTAAGACAAAGCTCCAAGCACCAACATCCAAGCTCCAGAGAATTATCAATCACCAAACTTCAAGCAGGCGTGCGCTGTTTGAAGTTTGGATGTTCTCTGGATGTTGGAGCTTGGAATTTGGAGCTTCTGT
>JAYUAV010000437.1:0-2348 GCA_043741175.1 Verrucomicrobiota bacterium | reverse complement strand
AGCGCGTGGAGTGATCCCGTGCCTCTGTTCGCTCCGTAATAAATTCCCCCACCGAGAAGCAAAGCGGAACACGGCTCGTAAGGCGTGTTCCGCTGTTTTTTGCGCCAGCGCGCTCCGCCACATTCGCCTTGCGCGCCCGCGTTGCCCCGCCATTCTTTCGCGCATGAACCCGCGCCGCTCGCATGACTTGGCCGCTCATTGAACGCGAACTCCGCGCCGCATTGCGCAGGCACGAACTCCCCAAGATTCGCGTTCGTGGCACGATGATTTGCGCCGCTTTCACCGCGCTGTATCTGCTGGCAAATTTCGCCTCAAGCACGCGCGAATGGGGCGCGAGCCTCAACTCGCTGCTCTTCTGGGGCGGCTTGATCATCATCCTCCAAGTCCCGAAATACACCGTCGGCATTTTCTCTGAAGAACGACGCAACCAAACTCTCGGCCTGCTTTTCCTTTGCGGCATCGGCCCCGGAGAATTGTTCCTTAGCAAAACTCTTGGCGCAGCACTCGTCTCATTCAGTCGCTTGCTGATCGTGTATCCGTTCTTCGCCATCTCGTTCTTCGGCGGCGGAGTTTCGCTGGATATTTTTGTCGCAACAATTGTCACTCTGCCCGTGCTATTGCTGTTTGTGTTTTCTGTGTGCGTGTTGGCATCGGTGCTGTGTGAGGAGGAAAGCACGGCGATGTTCGTCGCCATTCTGATCGGCGTACTGCTTTGTTTTGGTCCATCGCTCGTCTTCCCGCTGGCGATGTTTAGCCCGGCACACCACGCGTTTCTCGCAAGATCGAATCTGACTCTCGGCGTCGCGACGATTGGAGATTTCTGGTTCGCCTCCGGCATTTCAGTGTGTTGGTCATTCTTGATTTTGTTCATCGCAGGCTTCGTGCTGAACCGCGTCTGGCAAGACAAACCCAAAGCCGCTCCAACGGGAACATTCTTCGCCAAGCTGGACGAGCGTTTCCAAAGCAAAGCTCACGGTGATGTCGCGTCGCGAAAAAAACTTTCCCTCCGCTGGCACGACACAAATCCCTACGTCTGGCTCGCCACGCGAGACCGCTGGCCGGTGACGCTCGCGTGGATCGTGGTCGGCAGCGTGATGATCCTTTGGTTGATCCCCTGCCTCTTCTGGCCGTCTGAGTGGATGCGTCCAGCAAACTTTTACCTGACCTCAATCGTCCTGAACTACGCGCTCGGATGGGTCTCGCTCTTCGCCGCTGTAAAAACCATTGGAGACAGCCGACGCTCTGGCGCGTTGGAATTGTTGCTCACCACGCCGCTCAATCACCTCGACATCATCCGTGGGCAGATGGTTGCTCTGCACGAACAATTCCGCCCCGTCGCGTGGGCAATCCTCATTTTTGAGATCATCATGCTCGCCGTCGGCCTCGCCGCCCGCGAGTGGACGCCGGAGAGTTTAGTGATCTACATCGTCGTCTGGGCCGCGCTCATCGCATGGACCGCACGCTTTATGGGATCGTTCCGTCACACCCTGCCGTTGTTCTGGGATAGTCTGGTGTGTGGGCGGCCTGCGTATGTTGCGTTGAAGAAATCCGGGTTCATCTCGTCGCCTGCGTGGATCGCCTATTTCCTGGTCATCATGCTGCCAATCATCCGAAGCATCCTGAGCGGCGACATGAAACATTTCCCAACTGGCACGTTCGGCGAGTTCTTCATGTGCGGCGTTGTGTTGATCGTGCTGGTTTGTCTGCGACGCATCCGAGTGATCTTGCGCCACAATGTCGAAGCGCGCCTCGCCATGGACTTCCGCGCCATCGCTGCCAAGCCCGTGCCTGAACCCTCCGATCCGCGCTACAAGTATTGGAAGAGCGGCGAACACTTTCCCGAAATGTTTTCCGACGTGCTGGTGAACCGCATCTTCCAGCACATGAAAACTGAGAAGACAAAAACGGGGACAGAGCGGTAAGTTTGAGCCGAATGGCTGCCGAAGCGCGGAGCAATGCTCCGCGCTCCACAGTTCCTAGAACTTGATCTGCTCGAGATATTTCAAGCTCTGCGGGATTTGTTCCAACACTGTCGGTGATTCGTCTTCGATGAAATAATGTTTCACGCCCGCCTTCTGCGACGCGCGCAACAGTGCAGGCCAATCCGTCTGGCCTGTGCCGATCACCACGCCGTTCTTGTTGTCCGTGCCACCAGCGAGCGAACCTGTGGGCACGTCCTTCTTTAACTCTTTGATGTGCATCAACGCCCAACGGCCCGCGTGCTTCTCCATCAACTTCGTCGGGTCCTGGCCGGGGAAAACCGTCCACATCACGTCCATCTCGAAATAAACGACGCCGGGTTTTGTTTCCTTCACGAGCAGATCAAACAATGTTCCGTCCATGTGCTT
>JAYUAV010000436.1:0-2819 GCA_043741175.1 Verrucomicrobiota bacterium | reverse complement strand
CCTCTTTCTAGTTTTTACATTCGGCTTGAATACGTTACCGAATTTGTAATTGCCCCGCTCCCGCGTTTGCCCTAGTTCTCATGCGTCGGTTAACAACATTAAAAGGTTAATATGATTATTGCTCTACTTGTCGTGGTCGGGGTCGTGGTTTTGATCGCGTTGTTCGTCATCGGCAAATACAACGGCCTCGTTGCCTTGCGTAATCGCTTCAAGAACGCTTGGGCACAGATTGATGTGCAGTTGAAGCGGCGTTACGACTTGATCCCGAATCTCGTCGAAACGACCAAGGGTTATCTCAAGCACGAACGCGGCACGCTGGAAGCCGTCATTGCCGCGCGCAACTCGGCGTTCACCGCCAACAACAAAGTCTCCGGCAATCCCGGCGATCCCGAAGCGATGAAGGCTTTGTCCAGTGCGGAAGGCGCGCTCGGCGCTTCGCTCGGCAAACTGTTCGCGCTCACGGAAGCGTATCCCGATCTCAAGGCCAACACGTCCATGAATCAACTCATGGAAGAATTGACCTCCACGGAAAACAAAGTGTCGTTCGCGCGTCAGGCATACAACGACAGCGTGATGGGCTACAACACGGCGCGCGAAGTGTTCCCCACGAACATCATCGCTGGGATGTTCAACTTCGGCCCGGCGGAATCGTTCAAGGTGGAAGTGCCGGAGCAACGCGAAGCCGTCAAGGTTTCGTTCTGATCACCACGGTTGCCTGATGGATTAACGGTCAGATGAGTGCGCGACAAAAGCTGTTCCTAATCTGACCCTCCTCAACACACATGGATTTCTTCGAGCGCCAAGATAAAGCCCGCAAGAACACGAAGCTGCTCGTGTTCTACTTCGTCATCGCGGTCGTGCTGATCGTGGCGAGCATCTATTTCGCTTCGTTGTTCATGTTTCACGGCGCGTCGAATTATCGGCATCGCGGCTACGCACCGCCCTTCACACTTTGGGACGCGCAGATATTTTTCTACGCGGCTGGAGGAACGCTTGCGGTCATCATCGGCGGAAGTTTGTTCAAGACGGCGCAACTCTCCAGCGGCGGCAGTGCCGTGGCAGAATCGCTCGGCGGGCGACTGTTGGATTCCAACACAAACGATCCTCACGAACGCAAGTTGTTGAACGTGGTCGAGGAGATGGCGATCGCGTCGGGCGTGCCTGTACCAAAGGTCTATGTGATGGATGGTGAGGAAGGCATCAACGCCTTCGCAGCCGGGCACAACATCAACGACGCCGCCATTGGCGTGACGCGCGGCTGCATCACCACGCTCAAGCGTGATGAGTTGCAGGGCGTCATCGGCCACGAGTTCAGTCACATACTTAATGGAGACATGCGGATTAACCTGCGTCTGATGGGAATTATCTTCGGCATCGTGTGCCTGACGGTAATTGGCCGCGCGTTGTTACGAGCGCGCGGTAATGGTCGCGACAAGAATCCCCTGCCCTTGTTGGGATTGGTGCTGCTGGTTCTGGGCGGAGTCGGCTATCTGTTTGGGCAACTCATCCAAGCCGCGATCAGTCGCCAGCGGGAATTTCTCGCGGACGCATCGGCGGTTCAATTTACACGCAACCCTGACGGACTTTCTGGCGCACTCCAGAAAATCGGTGCGGCTCATGCAGGATCGCATATTGAAAACGAACACGCTGCTGAAGCGAGCCACATGTTTTTTGGAAATGCGATGAAGAGTTCACTGTTCAACGCCTTCGCCACGCATCCGCCACTGGAGGAACGCATCCGCGCCATCAATCCTCAATGGGGCGGAACTTTCCCGCAGCCGTCCTACGAAGCTGAGGAGGAGTTGGTCACCAAGAAACCCGCCCGACGTTCCGCGATGCCGCCGATCATTCCCGGTTTCCCAACAGGCGCGGCAGGACTTGCTGGTGCTGCGGCAGTCATCCAGGCGGACAGCGTAATGATGAACATGGGCAATCCCACGCCGCTGCATTTGCGCTATGCGGTGGAGTTCCGAGAATCGCTTCCTGAAAACATTCTCAACGCCGCACGCGATCCGCAAGGCGCGTGTGCCCTGCTCTACGCGCTGTTGTTGAGCGATGACGAATCCCAACACGCCGCGCAACTCCAGGAACTTGCAAATCAAACCAGTTCGGCAATGCGTGAACAGATCGTCGCACTGTGGCCAGAAGTTTCCGCCATCATCCAACGCTCGCGCTTGCCGCTCGTGAATCTTGCCCTGCCCGCACTGCGGCAACTGGGCGCGGATCAATTCCAGAAATTTTCCAGAACGCTGAATTGGCTCATCGAAAGCGACGAACAGATCGTGCTGTTTGAATTTGTTCTCCAGAAGATCATCCGTCATCAACTTGAGCCGCACTTCACCCGCGCGAAGCCGCCCGCCACACAGTATTATACCATCAAGCCGCTTGCGCCGGATTGTGAAATGATTTTGTCCGCACTGGCGCACACGGGACAGACCGATCCCAGCGAGATCGCCAAAGCATTTCAATCTGGCGCTCCTTACATCCGCGCCACGGGTATGCCACTCACGTTGCTGCCGCGCGAAGAATGCGGGTTGAATGAGATCAACGATTCCCTCGACCGCCTCGGTCTCGCCGTGCCGCAGATCAAAAAGAATCTGCTTGAAGCCTGCGTACGAGTCGTCGGTGCGGATGGCGTGATTCAAGAGAACGAGGCGGAGTTGCTTCGCGGCATCGCCGAGACTCTCGATTGTCCGCTACCGCCGTTTGTGACGACGGAGTATAGCAATTAACAATAACATAGGCACGTTTGGGCGATAAAAAGGAAGGGGTTGGCGGCGGTGGCGAGGTCTTTGCGGAGGCGGGTCTTGAGGGTGGCC
>JAYUAV010000435.1:0-3142 GCA_043741175.1 Verrucomicrobiota bacterium | reverse complement strand
GAATGATTTCCGTTTTGCGAAGTGCCATTCGTGCTTCCGCTTCCGAGTTTATCCCACAGTCCATCAATCCAGCTTTTCGCCGGGGCTTCGTAATCCACGTCGCACTCGCCGCGCGGGGCGAGGCGTTTTGCGCCGAGCGCAACGAGGCGTTCATCAAACTTTTTTGACGCGCCACAGAAGTCGGAATAGTTTTTGTCGCCCAGCCCGAGCACGGCGAAATTCAAATTCTCCAAGCGCGGCGCAGAGTCAGCCTTGATCCAGTTCCAGAAATTCACCGCGTTGTCCGGCGGTTCGCCGTCACCCCACGTGCTGGAGATGATGACCGCCTTGTTCGCTGCCGGGAGATTTGCCTGCTCATAATCATTCAGCGAGAGAACGCGCGGAGTGAACCCGCGCGACTCGGATTCCTTCGCGAGTTTTTTGGCGAGACCTTCTGCGCTGCCGGTTTGGGAACCAAAGAGAATCAGCAGCGGTTCGCCTGCTTTCGGCGGCGCGGCGTTGAGTTGCGGAGCGCCACCGGGCACTTGCGAGAACAGTCCAGCGAGAAAGCCGTTGAGCCACGCGCGTTGTTCGGCGTTGAACGGGGCGGATTCGGGAATGAAGGGAATGTTCGTCATGAAATTTTTTCGAGGCGCACAGCACAGTATTTGTAACTTGGTTGGCGCGAGTGGGGATCGTATTCAGTGCGGGTCAGTTGATTCGTCACGTCGTAGTGCATCGGGATGAAAATGTGTCCGGGCTGGACGCTCGGCGAGGCGACGGCGGCACATTCAATCCGACCGCGCCGCGAAATCACCGCGACGGGTTTGTTCGCCACCAAGCCGAGGCGAGAGAGATCCGACGGATGAATCTCCACGTAAGCGTTCGCCGGATAGAGCGTGCGGAGGATGGCAGATTTGCCAGTGCGGGTATTGGTGTGCCATTGCGCGCTCGTGCCGCGTCCGGTCAGCATGACGAAAGGAAACTCCTCATCCGTCGGTTCGGCGACGGGACGTGGCGCATCGAACAGGAACTTCGCCTTGCCGTCCGGCGTGAAGAATTTTCCATCCGCGAACAGGCGGCGTTCTTTTTCCGGTTGAAGATTGAAGGTCGAAGGTTGCAAGTTCTCTGCGGCGGACGCGCTGGATAACTTGGAACCTTCAACTTGCAACCTGCAACTCTCCTCCGTCCACGGCCACTGAATCCCGCCGCACTCGTCCAGATGCTTGTAGTCCGCAACGCCCGTGATGTCGCACGGCTGGCCGGCAGAAAGGCGTTTCAGAATTTGGAATGCCGCCTCGGGCGAACTCCACTCCGCGAACATCTCGCCGCAACCCCAGTAGTGCGCGAGCAGGCGGAAGATATTAAAGTCCGTCAACGCTTCGCCGGGCGCGCGGGAAACCTTTTTGGTCAAACCGATGCGGCGCTCGCTGTTGATGAACGTGCCTTCCTTCTCGCCCCAACCGGCGGCAGGCAGAAGCAAATCCGCACGCTTCGCGGTGTCCGTGGTCGTGAACATGTCCTGCACGACGAGGAAGTCGAGTTGGTCGAAAATCTGATTGATTGAAGAGTTGCGCGCCTTCCCCTCACCCTGACCCTCTCCCCCAGGGAGAGGGGACAGCAGTTGAACGGGATTGGGTAATTGTAAATTTTTCGAGCCGTTGTCAGCGTCCATCTGCGCGGAAAACGGGGAGCGTTTCTCTCTCTCCGCGGGGGTGAGCGCGGGCGTTAATCCATTCTGCTTCTCAACTTTCGCGCCCCACGAATGCGTCGGATTTGTGGCGATGACCCAGAGCGCCTTGATCTTTCCGTCGCGAATACCGTCAATGATTTGATCGTAGGCCCAGGAATTATTCGTCGGAATCACGTCGAGCGGGATGTTGAGCAACCCGGCAACCTGCGCACGGTGCTCGGCCTTCATGAAATCGCGACCGCCAATCAAGCTCGTGACGTTCGCGTAGAGGCGTGAACCCATCGCATTGCACTGGCCGGTGATGCTGTTCGCGCCCGTGCCGGGTTTGCCGATGTTGCCGGTCATCAACGCGAGATTGATGATGGCCTGCGCGGTGCGGACGGCTTCGTGACTTTGATTCACGCCCATCGTCCACCAGAACGAAACTGCTTTGCCGCGATGAATGGATTCCGCGCAGCGATAGATTTCACCGACGGTCAGACCGGTTTCCGAAGCAACTTTGTCCGGCGTGAACTGGCGCACGAACTCTGCGAACTCGGCGTAGCCCGTGGTACTTTGAGTGATGAACTCGCGATCTACCCAACCGTTTTGCACGAGCAGATTCGCGAGGCCGTAGAGCAATGTGAGATCGGATTTGGGCGCGAGTGCGAGATGTTGCGTGGCGCTCATCGCCGTCTCGGTGCGGCGCGGATCCATGACGACAATGTACGGATTGTTTTTATTCCGCAGCACGCGCTGCCACATGATCGGATGCGCGATGCACGGATTCGCGCCGATGAAAATCATCGTGTCGCTCAACTCGAAGTCCGCGTAGGTGAACGGCGGCGCATCGAAACCAAAACTTTGCTTGTAGGCAACGTGACTTGTGGCCATGCACTGGCGCGTGTTGGAATCGCAATGCAACGCGCCCATGCCGAACTTCCAAAGCGTGCCGAGCAACGCGAGTTCTTCCGTGCAAATCTGGCCGGTGCTGAGAAACGCCACGCTCTCCGTCCCGTGCTCGGCCATGATCGTCTTGAACTTCGCGACGAATGTTTTCATCGCCTCATCCCACGTCACGGCTTTCATCGAGCCATCCGGCTGACGCAGCAGCGGCGCGGTCGCGCGATCTGGCGCGGACAAACAATTCAAAGCCTCCCAGCCTTTCGGACAGGCCATGCCGAGGTTGACGGGATAATCCGTGGTCGGCGTGAGGTTCACGGCGACGCCGTCCTTGAGATGAATGTCGAGCGAGCAACCGGTGGAACAGACACCACAGGTGACGCGCGTGGTGGCGGTGGGCGCATACTTCGCGGGGACTCGGCCCAGCCCGAAATCGCCGGGGTGCAAGACCAAGTCCTGGGTCAGCGCACCGTGCCATTGGCGGAGGAGCGTGTTGGGTCGAGGGTCGGGGGTCGAGGGTCGAGAGCTTGTAGGCGCGGACGCCACGCTGTCCGTCCCTCGACTCTCGACTCTCGACTCTCGACTCAG
>JAYUAV010000434.1:0-3237 GCA_043741175.1 Verrucomicrobiota bacterium | reverse complement strand
GCCCAGTTCAAAATGTTTGTTGTTCCGTTGTTTTTCATATCAATAGTCCGCCGAGTTTAGCGGCTCAAAGCGTTATGTCCATTGAGTTTTTAATCGGAGGAAGATTGCCGTGGCATGTCTTGATGCGCGCTTCCTATTTAGAATAATTCCAAACATTGACTCGCACTCGCCGCTCGCTAGAATGTTTTTTCGGATGACTCAGATAGAGAACAACAAGATTGAACGCGAGCTGGGCGAGCGGCTGGCGACAAGCGGCTTCCGCTTCACGTCGCAGCGGCGGTGTGTTTATGACGTGTTGATCCACAAGCGCGATCATCCGACGGCTGAAGATGTTTTCAGTCGCGCCAAGAAAGCGATGCCGGAGATTTCCCACGCCACGGTTTATAACTGCCTTGATGCGCTCGTGGAATGTGGTCTGGCGCGGCAGGTTCATCTGGAGCGGGGCGCGACGCGCTATTGCCCGAACATGGAAGAGCATTGCCATTACTTCTGCGATGCGTGCGGCGAGGTGTTTGATGTGACGCTGCCGACGGATGGCGCGTTGATGCCCAAGCCTAAAGGTTTTCAAGTAGATCACTACGATATTGCGGTTCACGGACTCTGCGCGGAGTGCGCGCGGAAGAAGAAATAATTTTTCATGAGCACAGCGACCGACACAATTGAAGATTTGGTAAAGACGGAATACAAATACGGCTTTGTCACCGATGTAGAGACGGAATCCGCGCCGCCGGGATTGAGCGAGGACACTATCCGCATGATCTCGCGCAAGAAGAACGAGCCGGAGTGGTTGCTCGAATGGCGGCTCAAGTCGTATCGCCACTGGCTCACGATGACCGAGCCGACGTGGCAAAAGGCGCATCACGAGAAGATTGATTATCAGGCCATCGTTTACTTTTCGCAGCCGAAGCCAAATAAGAACGCGCCGAAAAGCCTAGATGAAGTTGATCCGAAACTGCTGGAGACTTACGAGAAGCTCGGCATCCCGTTGCGTGAACGCGGGCGGCTCGCGGGTGTGGCGGTGGACGCGATCTTCGACAGCGTGTCGGTCGGCACGACGTTCAAGAAACAGCTTGGTGAGAAGGGCGTGATCTTCTGCTCGTTCACCGAGGCGGTGCATGAACATCCAGAACTGGTGAAGAAATATCTCGGCTCGGTTGTGCCTTACACGGATAACTTTTACGCAGCACTGAACTCGGCGGTCTTCACCGACGGTTCGTTTTGCTACATCCCCAAGGGCGTGCGCTGCCCGATGGAACTTTCCACATACTTCCGCATCAACGCGGCGAACACGGGTCAATTTGAACGCACGCTCATCGTGGCGGACGAGGGCGCGCATGTCAGCTACCTCGAAGGTTGCACGGCACCGATGCGTGATGAAAATCAATTGCACGCGGCGGTCGTTGAACTCGTCGCGCTTGACGATGGTGAGATCAAATACTCGACCGTGCAGAACTGGTATCCCGGCGACGAGAACGGCAAGGGCGGCATTTACAATTTTGTGACCAAGCGCGGTCTGTGCAAAGGCCGGAACTCTAAGATCACTTGGACGCAGGTGGAGACGGGTTCGGCGATCACCTGGAAATATCCGAGCTGTATTTTGCTCGGCGACAATTCCAAGGGAGAATTTTATTCCGTGGCGGTGACGAACAATTATCAGCAGGCCGACACGGGCACGAAGATGGTTCACATCGGGAAGAACACGAGCAGCACCATCATTTCCAAAGGTATCTCGGCGGGTCACGGGCAGAACAGCTATCGCGGCCTAGTGAAGATCGCGAAGAGCGCCACGAACGCGCGCAACTTCTCGCAATGCGATTCGATGTTGATCGGTGCGAAGTGCGGCGCGCACACGTTCCCTTACATCGAGGTCAAGAACACTACCGCGAGCGTGGAGCATGAAGCTTCAACCTCGAAGATAGGTGAGGATCAGATTTTTTATTGCAACCAGCGCGGCATCGAAACGCAGGACGCGGTGAACATGATCGTGAACGGCTTCTGCAAGGAAGTGTTCAAGGAGCTACCGATGGAGTTCGCCGTCGAAGCGCAAAAGCTGCTGGGCGTGAGCTTGGAAGGCAGCGTTGGGTGATCCGCAGATTACGCAGATGAACGCAGTTTTTTATTTCTGTTGTCCATCTGCGCCAATCTGTGAAATCTGCGGACAAAATATTTTACCATGAGCAAGCAACCTATTCTCGAAATCAACAATCTCCACGCGGGTGTGGAGAATAAACAAATCCTCAAGGGCTTCAGCCTCACGATTTATCCGGGCGAAGTCCACGCCTTGATGGGCCTTAACGGCAGCGGCAAGAGCACGCTCGCCGCCATTCTCGCTGGTCGCGACGGCTACGATGTGACCGAAGGCACGGTGAAATATCTCGGCCAAGATTTGTTGGAGCTTGATCCTGAAGAGCGCGCCCGCGAAGGCGTGTTTCTCGCGTTCCAATACCCTGTCGAGATTCCCGGCGTGAACAGCACTTACTTCCTCAAAGCCGCGTTGAACGAAATCCGCAAGCACAAGGGCCAGTCTGAACTTGATGCGATTGAATTCCTCGCGCTTGTGAAGGAAAAGGTAAAGCTGCTTGATCTTAACGGCGATTTGCTCAAGCGTTCGGTCAACGAAGGTTTCTCCGGTGGTGAAAAGAAACGCGCCGAGATTTTCCAGATGGCTGTGCTTGAACCCAAGCTCGCCATCCTCGACGAGACGGATTCTGGCTTGGACATTGACGCGCTCAAAGTTGTCTCCAGTGGCGTGAACAAACTCAAGCGCGCCGACTCCGCGCAACTCGTCATCACGCACTATCAACGTTTGTTGAATTACATCATCCCTGACCACGTTCATGTGATGGCGGATGGGCGTATCATCAAGTCCGGCGGCAAAGACCTCGCGCTGGAACTCGAAGCTCACGGTTATGAAGCCATTGTGAAAGGCCAGTTGGTGGCCTAAGTCAACCGGTCGGATTGAGTCTTAGCAAGTGGCGCTTCGTCAGGGCAGGCGCATCTAATAATCTCATTAACACCGTGGCTTTAGCCCGGTGTGCGGAGGGTGGAGGGAGATTGCAGCCGTTTCAACGGCTTTGAGGAATGACGCGGGAAACCGTTGAAACGGTTCTCACGGGATTTCGCGCGCTTTTCCACCGGGCTAGAGCGTTTCCATTGGACATGTGGCGTCCTTTCTCACGAAAACTCCCGTAAATACAACGTCTTATCCACGGCATATCGCTACATCATTTCCGATAT
>JAYUAV010000433.1:0-4347 GCA_043741175.1 Verrucomicrobiota bacterium | reverse complement strand
AACTGAGCGGCAGTTTCAGTCACACCCGGCTGCCGACGTCATCTTGCATACGTTTACTCGGGCGTAGATCCGAAAGTACGCCCGGTAAAATCCGACCCAATTGTCTTTGAACTGCCCGATAATCCCTCAATTCGCGAGCGAAAAACGGCTCTTCTAATCAGAGATGAGCTAGTAAGAAATGGGTTCAACTTGGTTGAAGATTATAAAATCTCAAAGTGGACTATGTCGTTCGCAGTTGACCGACAGACTTATACAATCGGATCAACTTCCAGAGGCTCTGCCGTAGGCTTACAGTTTTTTGACACCCCTGTAACGACCGGAAGCTCAAATACTAAATACCTTCAACAAACAGACGTTACTATTTACATGCACCTCTTAAAAACAGAGGAGATTGGAAGGGACAAACCGATGGCGATTTGGGAAGGAAGTGTTCGCGCAAAAGAGGGTTTCACCCGTGATTATCCGAATTCGTTTATTAAAAACTTAATCTCTCAATTTGGCGAGAACTACGAGGGTAATATAAACATGAGCAGCACCTACGAAAGGTCCGTCAGGGCAGCTCGTGAAGCGCGTCCGGATTAGTGAATGGGGCAGCCCAGAATATTTACAATACAGGGGTTTACTAAGGTTGAATTCCCAGTGCTTCTTATCACGCTTTCTTCGCGCGCTTCTTGTCTTTGCGCGTCGGCTTGGGCTGGAGTTTCACCTCGCTGAATCGGGAAATCTCATTCCACCTCGCGATGATTCAGAATTTGATGCGACGGTAAATCCTGCCGATGTGCGCCTCGAACCAATTCAATGAATCGCGTGCTTTGACAGGGATGGCTCAAAATGCTAGAACACAACCGTGAAGCTTAATTTCAATCATGAAAGTTTAGGCAAGTTCTGCCGTGAGCGCGGCATCGCCCGGCTGGAGTTGTTCGGCTCGGCTTTGGGCGATGATTTTCGAGATGAAAGCGATGTGGACTTATTGGCGACATTGAGGGCGGACGCGCATCCGACCTTGCTTGATTGGGCGGATATGCAAGAAAAGCTGGCTGAAATGTTTGGCCGGTCGGTGGACTTGGTGAGCCGGCGCGCCATCGAGAATAGCCGCAACCGCTATCGCAAACATTCCATCCTCACCACCGCGACCCAAATTTATGCGGAAGGATAATGCCTACTTGGAGGACATTCTTGAAGCGGCCAAGGCCATCCAGCGTTTCACCGGCGGAGTTTCTTTGGAGGCTTTCAAGGCGAACGAGGAAAAATACGAGGCGGTGAACCGCAAGTTCGAGATCATTGGCTAAGCCGCCCGCCGACTGTCTCCCGAAGGCCGCAACCTTTTTCCAGAAATTCCGTGGAGGCTGCTCACTGCAATGCGAAACATTCTCATCCACGACTATGACGACGTGGATTTGGATGTGGTTTGGGACACAGCCGAGCGCGACCTTCCGCCATTGATAGTCCATTTGGAAACTTATCTGGCCGCAAACCCGCCGCCGAAATCCTGATTGAGTTCACACCCGCGTTTTCACGCCTTCTTCGCGCGCTTCTTGTCTTTGCGGGTCGGCTTGGCCTTTGGCTTCGACTTAACATCTGCCGCTTTTTCCACGGCGTCGCGGATGAGTTGCTTGAACTCGGTCATGCCTTGATCAAACGCGGCTGAGATGGGCAGCACGGAGGTTTTCTTCACCTTTTTCTTGAAGGTCTTGAGGTTCTCCTCGGAGACGGGTTCGTCCATCTTGTTCGCCACGACGTAGCGCGGCTTTTCAAGCATTTCAGGATCGTAAAGCTCCAGCTCTTTCAACAACTGCGCGTAATCATCCCACGGCGCGCGGTTGTCCGTGCCCGTCATGTTGAGCAGGATGACGAGAACTTTGCAGCGGCGGATGTGGCGGAGGAAGGCGTAAATGGATCGTCCTTACTTTTGACACAAATCCCAAGTTGGCAGTAATCGATTGCCGGGCACTAGCCCAATGCAACGGCTTCACCGCCCTGCTTCCGAGCGCAGGAATTTCACCACGGCTTCGGTACGGGAGTGGACGTGGAGTTTCTCATACACCGTTCGCACGTAGCTGCGCACGGTATCAATGCTGATCTTCATGCGGTCGGCGATCTCTTTGTAGGCGTAACCATTCGCGAGCTGTTCCAGAAATTCCCGTTCGCCCGGCGTGAGGCGGGACATCTGCGGGTCCGCCGTATTCTTGGCGGGTGCGTTGAAGAATTGAACCATGCGCCGCGCAAGTTGCGGTGTCATGGGTGAGCCGCCGGTGTTGACCTCGTGAATGGCTTCGAGCAATCGCGCGGATGCGGTGCGCTTGAGCAGATAGCCGCTCGCGCCCGCTTTGAAGGAGTTGAACAACGAATCGCTGTCCTCGTACACGGTGAGCATCAACACTTGCAACTTGGGCAGCGCGGTCTTGAGTTGGCGCACACATTCCACGCCGTTCATGCCGGGGAGGTTGATGTCCATCAGCACCACGTCGGGGACTTTGGTGGGGATTTCTTTGACGGCGGTTTCGGCGTCGGGATATTCGCCGAGCAGTTTGAGGGTGGGCGCTCGGCGGATGAGTGCCGCGAGGCTGGAGCGGATACCCTCGTTGTCATCCACGATTGAAACTTTGATTTGCATTTGTGTGTCCAGACTTGCGCTCACGCTTTATTGAATCGCAGACGTGCGGGCGATTCTCAACCGCATGATGATGCGGCGCAGCGGCGTGGAGTTATGTCTTTTTCAAACTACTTGCGGGCGAAACGGTCACCAGCAATTTCACCGTCGTGCCTTTCGATGTGCTGTCCACCGTCAATTGTCCGTTCATGGTTTCGGCGCGGCGGCGCATGTTGGCCAGACCATTGCGCTTGGTATCGCTGGCAGCCCGGTTGGGGGCAAAGCCGTTGCCGTCGTCTTGCACGATGAATTCCAAAACATTCGCCGTGGCTTTGGCGTGGACGTGAACCTCCCGCGCGCCGGAATGTTTGAGCACGTTAGTTAACGCTTCTTTGACGACGAGAAAAATGTTGTGTCGCATCTCCGGCGGCAACGGCATGGCGGGCAGATCATGCGGCAGATTGAGGCGACAGCGTGTGCCGTTGCCCTCGAAGAGTTCGTTGGAGAAGTGCGCGATGTATTCGACGAGGCTCTGCAAAGAATCGCTGCCGGGGCGGACAGCCCAGACGATCTCTTCCAACGCTTGCACGGTTTGCGCGGCGGTCTGCGAAATCTTTTCCGCGTGTGCCTGCACCTGTTGAGGCGATTGATTTTCTGCGTGCAGCAGATCACTCAGCAGCGCAATCCTCGTGAGGGACGAGCCGAGGTCGTCGTGCAAATCCTGGGCGATGCGGGCGCGCTCGCGTTCGAGTGCGCGTTCTTGTTCAGCGAGACGCAGGCGGCGTTGATATTTTCTTTTTTCAACAAGGCGCACGCTTGCCGCAACTGTTCCCACCAGCAACGAAGCACTCCCTACCAAGAACCACCACGTCTGCCAAAACCTCACCACCACGAAGTCACTGAACGACGTGGCGACGGACATTTTGCTGAATATCCAACCGTTGCCGCCGCCTTGATGGCTCAACTTGATCTGGTCAAATGTGGCATTGGCTTTGAAATGAGTCGTTAGATTGTCCGGCTGATTTTCGTCGGTGTCGCCGCGTGACAGATTCGGGTTTAACCAAACCGTGACAAGATCGTCGCCGTCAGGAACGTATTGCACTTTGAAAATGATCGTTCGCTTTTCACCATGCAGCGGAAGCTCGTAGGGTTTGTATGATCCAAGCCCCTCCGCTTCTGGGTTTGAAGATTTCAGATCGAATTCACCGGCAGCGCCCTTCAGGGTGTTTGTCTCTGAGGTGTTGTATGCCGAATAACCCCAGGCTTCCCACGCATTGCCGACAGCCAGATGCGGGGTGTCCCCTTCAAACAACTGGAAGCCCGCAGAATATACAGAGGCTGAGTCTGACAACGGGTCCACCTCGAATTTGAAATAGAGTACATCATTCGCAGTGTCGTCCCGATGCACTGCACCACCGAGTAAATCCATGCTCGCAAGCGTGTCGTGAATGACCCGCGCGTCAGGATCACTCCAGAGAATCACTGCACTCGCGGATTGCACGAACACGAACACCAGCCAGAGGAAAACGCCGAAGCCAACGTGCGCGCGTGGGGAATGCTGAAAGCGTTCGTATCGGGGCATGGCCGAAGTATTCGACGAAGACGCACCGGAAGCAAGTCAGCGCAGTGAAACGGGTGTGACTGAAACTGCCGCTCAGTTTTTGGAGTGCGGAGACTTGTCGCCGCTTTCATGGTCTGAGCGACTTGTCGCTCAGGCAGAGCGGCGTACAGCGGTTTGACGCATGGGCGGGGAGTCC
>JAYUAV010000432.1:0-5804 GCA_043741175.1 Verrucomicrobiota bacterium | reverse complement strand
CAGCGCGTTTGGGAACCTCTAAATTCACCCGCGCAAGTCGACACCAATCAACCACTTCCAGTCACACCGCCAAAACTAGTTTGATGCGTAGGCCCTGCGCCGAAGGGCGACAAGGTTTACGCCGCAGCGTCTCTCGGTTATGAACCACAGGGAATTTGGGAATACACCGTTACAAACCAAATGCTGCAAAAAATCGTCGAAGGAAACAGCAAGCCGTTTGAGGTGAGCCAAGTTGTTCAGCCAAGAGCGGTGTCGTTGAAATCGTTCGACGGGGTCATGACGCCGTGCATTTTTTTTGCGCCCGTCGGATTAACCAATCTAGGAGTTGTAATACGTCATACACTTGCCGAAAAGTTTCGTCCCAACGTCAAATATCCGGCCATAATTTATGTGCCACCGGCGTCATCCCAGTTTCAAAGGAGATTTGATCGTCAGGCGCAAATCTTTGCCAACTTAGGATTCCATTATGTCGTCATCAACTATCGCGGGTGCGATGGTTACGGGGCTGAATATAAGAATTTGGCAAACTCCCGGGACGCAGCGCGTGATGTTTTGAACTTGCATGAAACATTGGCTGCCGATCCCAGCGTTGACCCCAAAAAAATATTTCTAACGACCTCCAGTGTTGGAATGGCCGTTGTTTCGGAACTCTTGGCGATGCGTCCAGAACTCTGGGCGGGAGTGGTTCTGGACAAGCCGGGGTCGGGGCCGGATGTCAGCCGTTTGGATCCCAACAAACTCCCGCCGATGCTCATGGTCATGGGAGGATTGGATCAAGGCTTTGATTCCATGAATGCTTTTGTTTCTTGGGCGAAAACCAACCAGGTTGACATTAGTTCGCTCATATTTACCAATGGTTTACATGTGGTTCTCAATTTGACGGAGCGGAGAGAAACACTCCGGCGGATGTCGGATTTCTTCATCGAGCGGTTGCGCTGAACAAGATTGAAAACAATTTCCATGATTTGGAAACGCATTCGTCGTTATCTCTCAATTGGGATGGTTTGCCTGATGTTGGCCGCGGTGGGTATTGGAGAATGGTCTCATTCTGCTTCTGCTCCAGATTGGCTGCGGATGGTTAGCATTGAAATCCAAGTCGCGTGTCGGGATGCCGGGACACAGTGGATGGTTGTAATTTGCCTCGTCAGTTATTTCATTGTTTTTGTTTTTTTGGAAAGGCGGATTTTGCCGCAAGAGAGCACAAAGACTGAGGACGAAGGTCAGAGTTCAGAAGTCAGAAGTCGGTTTTCTTTCTTTGCGCGTCTTGTGCCTTTTTGTGGCAAAAGTTCGGATGTCTTGCTGATTGGTTTTGTTGCGCTTGTCTTGTTGCGTTATGCGTTTGATTACACGAATGCGGCAAAGTCTTTGCAAGTGGTGGTTTTGTTGACGGGCATTGTGGTGGGGAAGGGAATCGCGCTGTGGGCGCGTGGTCCAAAGGCTAATGTCTCAGGGCTTGACCTGTTGTCGCTCAAAGCATAAACAAGCTCCACACATGAAAACGAAATACATCCTCACCGCTGCATTCGCCATATTGTTCACCGCTGTCGTCGGTTGTTCCACGCCGATTGGCAAACGCCTTAATCGTCTGGAACTGGGCATGACTCAGGCGCAGGCGAAGAAAATTCTCGGCGATGATTACACTGTCAAAGCCGCGCGCACGGATGCTAACGGTGCGACGTTGTTGCTGTGGGAGTATCGCGACACGAAGACTGAGGAGTCGTATGCCATCTACTTCAAGGACGGTCTGCTCGCTCAATGGGGCACGCCTGCCAAGCTGGATTTCCCCGAACTCAATCTGCCCAAGAAGTGATCGGCCAAGCTGTCATGGCCAAGGGTGCAGCCAGAATTGGTGGTCACTGAGTTTTTTTGTCCTTCAATACGCTTGGACGCACGCGTTCGGCGAAGAGTTTGTAGCCGTTCGCGTTGAAGTGCAGCATGTCGGACACGAAGAGTTCGGGGCGTGGTTTGCCGTCCACGCCTAAGACGATGTCGTAAGTTTCGACGTAGTTCAGGCGCGGCCTACCCTTCACGAATCCGGCAACGAGATCGTTCAACTTCTTTTCACGGCCAGCTTGTGACCATCGCGATGGGCTGGGGCTGAGTCCGATGAAAATGATTTCAGTCTCCGGCAATCTTGTGTGAACGATGGCGACGAATTCCTTGAACTCGGTGAACACGTCGTCAGGAGTTTTGCCCGCCCAAAGATCGTTGCCTCCCGCGCGCAGGAAGATTTGCTTCGGCGCGTGCGGGAAGATGAGTCGGTCAGCGAAGTGCGTGGAGTCCACGATCTCCGTGCCGCCGAAGCCGCGATTGATGACGGCGGCGTTTGGATAATCCGGCGCGAGCGTTTTCCAAAGACGAACGGTGGACGAGCCGATGAAGAGCGACGCGTTCGTGGGCGGGGGAGTTGTTTTGTCGCCCGATTCCATGCCGGAAACTTCCTTCTCCCACTTCGCGAAGTCGTGCGTCTCTGGTGTGATCCATTTGTTGAAGCGCAACCATTCCTCGCATCGTTGCGGCCACTTGGCGGTCGGGCCGTATTGCGGATCGCGACTCTCGCCATGCGCGCCAGCGGCGTAGGTGTGCATCTCGGCGGGCACGCCGACATCGCGCAGGGCTTGATAAAGTTTGAGAGAGTTTTCCACGGGCACGGATTTGTCGGCCATCGTCGCGACGAGGAAGAACGGCGGTGAGTTGCTGCGAACGTGTTTCTCAAGCGAGAGCAGTTCGATCTGTTCTGGCGTGGGATTGTTGCCGAACAAAGCTTTGCGGGAACCTTTGTGGACGAACGCGTCTTCCATCGTGATGACAGGATAAATCAACGCGGCGAAGTCGGGTCGCGCGCTGACGGCGTCGAGAGCGTGACCGGTTTTGCCTTCAGGAGAATCCCACATCGTGGCGGCGCACGCGGAGAGATGTCCGCCCGCCGAGCCGCCCATCACGCCGATGCGATCTGCGCGCACGCCAAACTCCGCTGCGCGCGAGCGGACGATACGCATCGCGCGCAACACGTCTTGCAACGGGGCGGGATGGCCGTATTCCTGCAACCGGTATTTCAAAACGAAGACGGTGATGCCGAGAGAATTCAACCAACGCGCGTCCGTCTTGCCATTGCCGACGCGCACGTAACCGCCGCCGGGCGAGAACACGACGGCGACGCCGGAGGATTTCGCGACATCCGGCGCGTACATCGTGAGGGTGGGGTTGTGGACGTTGGTGTAGCGCGTGTCGTATTCGACATCGGGTGCGGCGTTGGGTTTGAGGCTGGGCACGCCTTCCGGCCAGAGCGGGATGACGAGTGGTTCGGCGGCGAAGGCGTTCAACGCAAAGATCCAAACCGCCATCGCTACGCTAAGGCGCGTCAGGGGGAGCAGAGACGCAAGGTGACGGGATGCAAGTTTCATAGTGGAGGAGTTTTGTCGCGCGGACGCGCAGAGGCAATGAGAAGTTTTAGGAGTGCCGAGCATTGCTCGCCTGAGAGTAGCAACCACACACAATGCCGAGCGATGCTCGGCGTTCCGGTTATGGTCCAAGCAACACGCGGAAGTAGCGTTGGTTGAAACTGGCGGCGGACGGATCGCTCCAGTTGAAGGGCAGAGCAGGGGAGTTCGTGGTGAACAGTGACGACCAGTTCGCAAGATTCGTCGAGGCTTGGATGGTGTAGTCCGGGCCGGTGTCGCCAGTGACGAGCATGTTAAACGTGCCGCCGGTGACTGAGGCTGATTGAAGTGTGGGCGTGACGGGACGCGTGACGAAGACGGTGAAACTTTGCGTCGCGCTCATCGCGGGCGTGCCGTTGTCGGTGACGATGACGCTCATGGGATTCGTGCTGGGGCTTTGCGCGATGGTGGGTCGCCAGGTGAAGATGCCGTTCACGGAGTTCAACGAAGAACCCGCCTGCCCGCCTTGCAAGCTGAACGTGAGCGTCTGCGCGGGAATGTTCGTGTCACTGGCAGTGTTGGTGAAGTTGATCGTCGTGCCTGCGATGATGGTGCGGTTCGTGATGGCGGCGAGTGTGGGCGGAGTGTTCGACGTAGGCGCGTTAGTGGTGCTGATCAAAATGCCGTAGTTCATCGGGCCGAACAACGTGCCGTTGCCCGTGGCGGTGAAAGTGAAGTTCGCCACGCCGTTCGTGTTCGCGGCGGCAGTGAAGCGCGCGGTGTAGCCGTCGCCGAGCAAGGTGACCGTGCCGTTCGTGCCGTTGGCGACAGAGTAAGTGAGATTCGTCGCGCCGCCTGTCGCGGTGCGGAGATTCACATCTACGGTGCCGTTCCTGTCGCAGAGCGCGTGGGCATCCGCGAGCCAGTTGAGATAAACTTCCAGTTCCGTGTAACCGCTGGCGTCGGTGTTGTTGCGGTCAGTGGTGTTGTTAGCGTTCAGACCGACGGCGAGTTCCCACCAATCTGGCATACCGTCGCTGTCGGTGTCCGTGGGCGCGGTCTCACTGGCGAGTGTTGGCCAGGGATTCACGCCGGTGTAGTTCGTGCCGCTGATGTTGTTGGTGATGTAATCGCCCGCGAACGTGTTGACCGCTACGAAGTCAATGTGCTGACCGTTCTGACTCCGCACGGAACGAGCGATGCGTTGGTCGTAAGCGTCGCGTCGCCACGGCATCGCACCGGACAGTGCGAGAATTTTCTGGAGCGCAACCGTTGGCGTGTCAGTGGTCATGGCGGGCGCATTGAACGGCGAATTAGTTTGCGTGAAGACTCCCGTGAACATGCTCCAACCAGAACTCACTCCGTCGAGCACGCCGTTCTTGTTGTTATCAATCACATTGCCGGATTGATAGATGGTGGTGGTGAGCGCGTCGCCGTCGTAGGCGTGGACTTTTGTGCTGAACGGCCCCGCCAGAAAATAATTGCTCACGTAATTCAACTCCACGTTTTCATCAGACGGACCGCCATATCCGACGAAGAATCCCCAGTTATAGACGGCGTTGTTGCGGAAATCCACGCGCATGGTGGCGTTCGAGTTGTCGCTGCCCACGCGCGGATTGCGGCTGGTGTGGTGGGCGTAGAGGTTGTGATGGTAGGTGAACGTGGCGTCGTTCTCGCAGGAGATGATGCCGCCATAGCCGTGCTGGCCTTTGACGTGGATGGAATTTCGCAGCGACTCAGTGATGAAACAATTCTGCACGGTGAGATTCGCCACAGCGCGGCTGGTGGAGAGTGTTTCATCCACAGACCACGAAGCTGAGACGTGATCCACAATGAGGTTCGTGCCACCGTTGATCCACATGGCATCGGCTTCCTGAAGCGCATTGGTACCGAGCCGGGTGCGGACGTGGCGCAGGATGATATTGTTCGCGGCAATGTTGAAGGAATAATTCTGGAGGCAGATACCGTCGCCCGGAGCGGTCTGGCCCGCGATGGTGATATTGGAATGAACAATCGTGAGCGTGGAGGTGAGGACGATGTTGCCGGAAACTTTGAAAAGAATTGTGCGTCCGCCCGCTGGTGCACCGGTGATGCCGTTGCGGAGCGAACCTGCGCCGGTGTTCGCGAGTGTGGTGACGTAATAGACATCGCCACCGCGTCCGCCAGAAGCATTCGCGCCCGAACCCATCGCGCCGGGGAATGCGACGATGACATTGGTGATGGTGAACGCCGCGCTGTCCGCCGTGAAACTGCCGGACGTGGCGCGCAGTTGTTTTGCTCCGTCGGTCGTGAGATTGAGATTGTTGAACGTGGCGATGCCGCCCGCGTCGGTGGCCTGCGTGAGCGTGCCGTTGAGCGGCGCGCTGCCGCTGAGGAGTGAGAGTGTGATGCTGGTGTTGGTGACGGGCAACCCGGCGGAGTTGG
>JAYUAV010000431.1:0-8767 GCA_043741175.1 Verrucomicrobiota bacterium | reverse complement strand
GAATGACCATTGTGCAAACCCGTCATCAACGCCGCACGTGATGGAGCGCACGATTGCGCCGCATAAAAATCCGTGAGACGGATGCCTTGCGCGGCGAGCGCGTCCAGATTCGGCGTGCGGATGGCGGGCAGACCGTTCGTTAATCTGGCGTTCTGTCCGCAGACACCGATGTCGCCGTAGCCCAGATCATCTACGAAGAACAAAACAATGTTCGGCGGAGTGCTGCGCGTGGCGGCCGGAGGAATTGATTTCGGTTGCGCCACGGCGAGCAAGCCTGTCATCGCGAGCAGCGCGACGATGGCGGGCAGGCGCATAAAAAAACTGCGGCGAATAAAGGTCGCATAGTGGGAATTGGGGAGCGCACGCGCCCTCGCGTGCGGTGGTGGACGCCCTCGTTCACCACGACGTTGCGCGCCATCGCGCAACGTTCCTCTCCAGGTCTTGAACGACGCGCGGTGGCGCGCGTCGGCCCCGACCGCGAGGGCGCGGTCGGGCACACGCGAGGCGCGTGTGCTACCCGTGCAGTGACGATGGCCCGTAGTTTGAAATGGCTTCAACGGTTTCAACGCGGTGTCTGGGTTTTGCTGGTTCGCTCCGGCATCGCGTAGCCGGACATGGAGTTGCTTCCCTCTTTGGTCGCGCCTTTGCGCGCGGCTAGATCAGCGGGTTCAAGCTCACGCCCTTGATCGTGCGTTTGCGCCATCCACGTTTCCAACACAGCGCGCAGTCGTTTACGCGTCGCTTGATGTTTCGGTGACGCGGCGAGGTTGTGGATTGCGTCCGGGTCGGTTTGCAGATCGTAAAGCTCCTCCTCCGGCATCGTGGGCGCGCAGAGAAATTCCTGCGCGGGCGTCAACGCTCCGGCGACGTGCAGTTCCTTGAGCAGATTCCAGACGGGATACGCCGTCTCCTTGTATTCGTTGGCTTGGAGGAACGGACGTTCCGGCGTGAAATTGCGGATGTAACGGTAGCGCGCGTCGCGCACGGTGCGAAAGCGAAACACCGTTTCGTCGCAACGATCCCGCGCGCCGAACACAAACTCGCGTGGTCTCGCCGACTGTTTGCCGAGAAAAATCTGACCTTCCATCGTCGCGGGCTTCTTCACTCTGGCGATTTCCAGCGTCGTCGCCGTGAGATCAATTGCCGAGATTAACTGATCACTCACTGTGCCGGGCTGGAAGTTTTTCGGCGGCGCGATGTTCTTCGGCCAGCGGATGAGCAGCGGCACGCGCAAGCCTTCGTCGTAACAGAATTGTTTGCCGCGCACATGTGCCTGGCCGTTGTCGCCAAAGAAAATCACCACCGTGTTGTCAGCGAGACCGTCAGCTTCGAGTTGTTGCAGCACGAGTCCGACCTTGCGATCCAGTTCCGTCACATCATCGAGATAGTTTGCCCAGTCCGCTCGGGCGACGGGATGATCGGGCGTCCACGCGGGCAGGACGACTTTGGCTGGATCAGCGTGCGCGGGTGATTTGAAAGGACGATGCGTCTCGCGAAAATTGATCTGCGCATAGAACGGCTGATGCGCTTTCAACTCGCTCCACCGATCCGTGTCGAAGGCATCACCCGTGTAACTGAAGTTCCAATCCGTCTTGCCCGTGCCGCGAAATCCGAGCGCAGGCGGCAGCTCGCGAATGTTCGCCGTGAAGTAACCCGCGTCGCGCAACCAGTCGGTGATTACGCGCACGCCCGGCGGCAGTGCGAAGCCGTCGTCACGATGCGAGCGATGATTGTGTGCGCCAATCGTTGTGGCGTACATGCCGGTCATGAATGCCGAACGGCTTGGCGAACAGACGGGCGCGGTGGTGAAGCAGCGCGTGTAACGCACGCCTGACTTGGCGAGCTGATCGAGGTTCGGCGTGTGGACGTTGGTTTCACCGTAGCAACCAAGGTGCGGGCCGATGTCCTCCACGATGAGCCAAAGAATGTTCGGTCGCGCGGGTGGGGACGTGGCCGCAGCACTGTTCGCCACGCCAAACAGGATTAAAAACAATGCGGCAAAAACCCACTCATAAGTCTTCAGTTGTCGGTCGGTCTTCAAATGGTACTCACGTTTGCTAGGTCAGAGATTCTTGTTCCTGTCTGAATGAAATCTTAACTGTAATTGGCTGGCAAAGCCTAAACTTACCCACGTTTGAGGGTATTGTTTGGCTGGCAGATTCATGTTTTAGTGTAATCGTCACTTGTCCCAAATGAATTCAACATCTCAATCGTCGCGCACCCGTCAGGTCGTCCGAAGGCGTCAGGCTTTTACCCTGATCGAACTGCTCGTGGTCATCGCCATCATCGCCATTCTCGCGGCGATGTTGCTCCCGGCTCTGGCCAAGGCCAAGGACAAGGCCAACGCGATCGCCTGCAAAAACAATCTCCGCCAATGCGGCCTCGCCACTCAACTCTACGTGGACGATAGTGAGGATCGGTTGCCGTTCGCGCACTTATCCACAGTGACGGACCCGAACAAGAACAACTGGATGTATCTCATTACGCCTTACATCAAGAAGGGCGAGTTCGCGGCGGGCAATGCGACGGACAGCGATTTCACCAAGAGCGTGTTCACCTGTGCCGTCCGGCAGCGCGAGCCGCTGAACAATCCGGCCATCCCCCCTTCTCCGTTCGGCGTGCCTACCTGGAAAATCAGTTACGGGATGAACAGCGCGACGGCCATAGGCGGCAACGGAACGGACGTTACAGACCAAGCCGCCTTCATCTATTCCGGCGCGGCCAAGACTGCGGGCATCAGCCGCCCGACGGATACGTTTCTGATCACGGACATTTCTTACGATGTCGGATTTGTGGCTGTGCCATGGAAGGAGAGTGGAAATTTTTTCTTTGAGCCGTTTAACTACTATGGTGGCAAACCAGTCTATCGTGCTGGTTTCAAACACGGCCAGGCGCATTTCAAAGGCAAGGCCAACATCGTATTCATGGATAGCCATGTCGAAGACCGCTCACTTCGGCAAACTAACAATTTGATTTCCAAGTGGTATTAGACCGACCTCACGCCCACTCAAACAAAACCCAGTTCCGACACAAAACAAACAACCCAAATTCCGTTATGCGTAAAACATCTTTCATCATCGCCCTCGCGACATTGCTGTCGTGCGTGAGTGGCTCACTCCAAGCCCAGACACTGACTGGCCTGCAACTCTGGCTCAAGCCCGACGGCCTCACCAATACGGCCAACCTGAGCAAGGTTTCGTATTGGACCAACTCGATTGGCACAGGTAACGGCGCCACGAACAGTGTCGTCGTAAATCAACCGACCTATGTGGCCAGCACATTGAATGGCCATCCTGTGGTTCGTTTTATGGACGATGGCTCCGACATTCCGAGCAATCCCAATCTGAACTGGCTCGTCAGCCCGCTGCCTTTGAGCGGCAACAGTAATTCTTTCACAGCGACCATCGTGTTTGAATCCCAGATCACGGGGCTGCGCGACACACTTATCCAGCAGTTGGGCAGTGGCACGACGATTTTCTACGTCCAGACCAACGTGAATCCATCTCTCAATCCGCACCTCAATTCTTTTGCATCCTCCAGAGAACTGCCGGGGCCTTACTCGTACGCAGTTCGTAACTGGGCAATCCTGACCTTGGTGCAGGACGCGGCGGCAGGCACGGTGACTCTCTTCCACAACGGATTTCCATTGGTGAGCAATGTCATTGGAACAAACAATCTCGTGGCGAACGCGGGTTGGTTGTTTGGTTCCAGCCTAGCCAAAAACAGGCACGGCTTGAACGGCGACATCGCCGAAGTCCTCATCTACGACGCCGCGCTGAGTGTTGGAGACCGCGGCGCGACCGAGAACTACCTCGCCAACAAATACGGTTTCGTTGTGCTCACCGATAACTTCAATACGCCGAACACCACGGACCTCGACGCTGATATTGCCACCCGCCAAAGCGGAGCGGCAGCTCCGGCTACTTACTACTACAATCTCGCCCAAATCACCAACAACGAGGTCAAGCTCACCCTCCCGGTGCATGTGGGCTTCCAATCGCGCGTATTTACTCCCCGGGTCAACTTTATCACCAACGAATCGGGTAATTTCAAAATCGCCTACGACATCCCCAGCTTGACTGCGGTGGGTGACGTTTGGGCAGGTGTGATCTTCCGCAGCGCAGCGCAGTTGGTGAATCCCGTTCAAGGCAGTGGTTTCAATGCCATCATCCGTCCCAACGGTGTCACAACAATCTGGCCCAACGGCGCGTTCGCCCCGTTCCACTTTCGCGTCTTTACCAACACGACCTTCCCGTTTCATGTGGAACTCATCGCCGCCAACGGCATGATCAATTATTCCATCAACGGCGAATTCCTCGGCAGTTGGACGCTTGCTTGCGGTTCGGCCAATTACGTTTCGCTGTCTCTTGGCTCGGATTCCGCCAACAGCGTCACCTTTGACAACTTCTCCTTCACCGCCACGCCCACCGCTTCCGAAGTATTACCAGTGCTGCCCAGCAGTTTGAAACTGGCCGACACCTTCGACACGGCAGACAACGCCGACATCAACTCGAACTTGAACGCGCGCCAGACTGGTTCAGCCGCCAACATCACATGGAGCACAAGCGGCAGCACCAACAGCGCTCTCTCTATCGGAGGAAACACACTCGCAATCACGAACACACCTGGACCGGGGCAACGCGCCTACGGAATGGTTTCTCCCACGGTGGATTTCCGCCAACTCGAACATCTCAACAGTTTCCGCTTGCGCTTCAAAGTCTCCGGTGGCAACACCTCCATCCCCAATGACACTTGGATCGGTCTGCGTTTGCGCGACACCCAAGGCGGTCGCACCGTGGATGCAGCAAACGGCGGCGGCACAGCCATCAACTTGTTCACCGGTGACGGACGCTGGTTCCTGTTCCAAAGCGTGCTAGGGCCGACGAATGTCATCACCTTCCCAGCCAGCGGCACCGTGCCGGTTGCGGCAAATTATGACTTCGACGTCGAAGTCCGCACAAACATCATGCGCATGAAGATCAACGGCCAACCGATCCTGCTCGGTTGTGGAACGGAAACCTACGCCCTGTCTCCCGCTCAAGCCGCCAACCTCATCACGCTTCAGTGCTTCGCGGAGACCACGGCCACTGGCGCCTACGCTACGTTTGATGATTTCCAATTCGAGTCGCTCGATCCGTTATTCACCATTCCTGCGCCGACGATTGTCAATGAGGCTCATGTGGGATCAGGTTTCCGTTTCAGCCTGAGTGCCAGCAACAACATCTTCTACGCCGTGGATTCCAAGACCGACCTGACAGCACCGACGTGGAATTACCAGGGTGGATTTGTGGGCAACGGAGGATTGTTCAACTACACCAACAGTCCTGCCACGAACGGTGCTGCGTTCTACCGCGTGCGCATCCCATAAGCATTGAGGCGATCTATTCACAGACCGGGCCGCGAGGCCCGGTCTTTTTCATTGTGACAACGATTCAATCCACAGATACACACGCAGCCCAATGACCAGTCTGAAATTAAGCACAACTGTCGCCTTAGTCGCCGCCTTGATCGCCTCCTCGCAATGTCATGCCGCGCCCGTGACCGGCGAAATCAAGGACGCCGCCACCGGCAAGATCGTCCCGGCTCGACTCTACATCCGCAACACTGCGAGTGAATGGTTCTTCGCCGAATCCAGTTCCACCAACGGCGCGGCGATCCGCTACGCAAAAACTAACTGGGCGAATCCGCTCTCGGTGGAGGTTCACACCACGCTCTCCGCGCATCCGTTCCACGTCGAACTGCCGCCCGGCGATTACACCTTCACCGCCGAGCGCGGCAAAGAGTTTCGTCCGTTGGAAGAAACCGTGACCGTCGGAACAACTCCCGTGACGCTCACGTTTGAATTGTCGCGCTGGATCAACATGGCGGAGCGCGACTGGTTTTCCGGCGATGGCCATGTGCATCGCTCACTCGCGGAACTCCCAACGCTCGTGCTGGCGGAAGACTTGAACGTCGCCCTGCCCCAGACTTATTGGGCCATCGAAGGCTTCACCGCGCCTATCCAAAGTGCCAAGAACGGCAAGATGGAAATCCCGTCGAGCCTCATCCGCGCCGACAACACGCACGTCATCTGGCCGCGCAACACCGAGTACGAAATCTATCGCTTCGGCGAAAAGACTCACAATCTCGGCGGCGTGTTCATACTCAATCATCGCGAACCCTTCACGCTCGGCGCGCCGCCGATGCGACCCGTCGCCGAGGAAGCACATCGGCAAGGCGCATTGCTCGACATGGACAAACACGATTGGGCGTGGTCGTTCATGCTCGTGCCGGTGATGAAGATTGATTTGTTTGAACTGGCGAACAACCACATCTGGCGCACGGAATTTGGTCTGACGAATTTCAACCAGCCCGCGCCCGCCTTCATGAATCTGCCCAATGACGGCAAGCACGGTTCGGAGCGCGACTGGATGGATTACGGATTTCAGAGTTATTACACGTTGCTCAACTGCGATTTTCGTCTGCGTCCCACAGCGGGCTGCGCGAGCGGTGTGCATCCCGTGCCGCTCGGTTTCGGTCGCGTCTATGTCCATTGCCCACGAGGCTTTTCGTATGATGCATGGATCAAAGGTCTCGGCGAGGGACGCAGCTTCGTCACCACCGGCCCGATGTTGCTCGCGAAAATCAACGGCGATTGGCCGGGTGGAAAGTTTCAACTCGCGTCCGGCAAAACCAAGACCGCGAAAGTCAGCGGCACCGTTCTGAGCGAACAACCGATTCGCGACGTGGAGTTGATCGTCAACGGTCAGATCGCCGAGCGCATCGCCGTGAAGCCGAAACAAAATCGTGATGGTGCGTGGGAAGCAAAGTTCGCCACAAAAACCAAACTGACCGGCACGAGTTGGATCGCCGTGCGCTGTTGGGAAGCACGTGATGGAGGTCGCGTCCGCTTCGCCCACACCGCGTCGAGCTGGTTCGACGTGCCGGGCGAACCCATGTCGCCGCGCCGGGAGGAGATCGCTTTTTTGATCGAACGAATGAAGCAACAGATTGAATTGAACCGGGAAATGTTGCCCGCCGCCGCGTTGGATGATTACCGTGACGCCCTTGCTGCTTATGAGGAAATCGCAAAGCGCGCGCGCTGACATATTGACGTTGCTGGTCCTCTGCGTTGCCTTCGTGTTGAGCAACGCCATGGTTCTGGGCGGAACGACGGCCAACCCAACTCCACGCACTCAGGAGCAAATCCGTATCGCGTCCCTCATCACCAATGTCCACAACGTCGTTGCCGTCCTGGAACAACACGGCGTTCGCTTTAGCCCAAGCGATTTGAACTCACTCACGAATCTGGCGTCCTCCAGGTCATCGGAAACCATCGAGCGCATCTTATCCCAGCACGTTTTGTTTCAAGTCCACATCAATCCCGAAATGCGCGTCAAAGTCGCACGCGGACCGGCGGCAGCCAGTTTGAATTCTGGTGCGTGGCGATATTTTCTCGCGCGAATCGAAAACGAAAGCGGCACGACCGCGCCGTTGCAGGGCGAAAGCCCGCAACGCACGGGCAACCCCGCTATGGCAAGTGATGCGTGGCTTGAAATGAAAGTTCACGACGATGCCTCGTTGCCCGCAAAACTTTCCGGCCAACCCGTGGAGTACCGCGTGATCGCGCTGCGAACGGAAGTTGATGGCCAACGCGAAGCCCGTATCAGCCTCCACGTCGGCCAAGGCACGCAAGACATTGGTTTCCGCAACGAGGTGGACATACTGTTTCGCTGCTCGAAGGCAGCCGGGAATCAGTCCCGTGACAACGACATCAATCCATGAAGACAACTGTTAAACTGAACCGATGCAGTAGGGATACCATCCGCCGTTCGACCATCCTGCTGCTGGTCACGTTAGCGCTCCCCATTTGCGCTGCGGAAAAAAATCCACCGGTTGACGCCCAGCCGTTGCTCGCGCAAGTGCGCCGCTTGCGTGAGGCGTTGGACGCGCTCGGTCAGCCGCTGCCCGAACGAGTGGTTCAACAAATCAACAATGCAAGTCGCGCGAAGAATGACGCGGCAGTTTCCCGCGTTGTTCAATCCGCGCTTGATCCACTGTGCGTCGGCACGGTTCGCATTGATGGCAAAACAAATCTGAGCTTCACACCCTCGGCTACTCCGCCGTCATTGCAGGAACAGGGCTGGCGCGCAGTGCTTGTGAAAGTCATCAACAAACCCGGCGTCGCCTCCACGTTGCGTGTGGACAGCCCGGGCGCGCGGGCGTTGCCGGAAAGTCCGCGAGAGAAAATTGCCGAGCGTTGGATTGATCTGGAGACCATAGATCGCCGTCCGTTGCAGGAAGCATTGAGCGGTCTCGCTATCGAGTATCGCGTGCTGAATATCTGGGCGCGCACATCGGGCGTTCACACTGCCACGCTCGCGTTCAGTCTTGGAAATGCCGGGTCGCCAAATGTTCGGCTCGACGAAGTGAACCGTCGCGTGTGGAACTTTGACAAAGACGCCGAGGGTTGGGAGGCGCAGAATGAAATTCGTTTCGAGCCGCGTGACGGAACACTGGTTTTGCACAGCACGGGCAACGATCCGTTCCTGTCTGCGAACGTCAAAATGTCGCCAGGCGCAAAAACCATCCGCTTTCGTGCGCGAACGTTTGAGGAGGCAACGTGGCAATTCTTCTGGTGGACGGAGAAACATCCATCGCCCGATGGCGGACGCGTGAATTCATTTGTGGCTTCACCCAATGGCGGCAGTTGGAGCCTGTATCAGATTCTCATCAACACCGAGGATCGGGTGCTCGGTTTCCGGCTCGACCCCGGCATGGGTGCTGG
>JAYUAV010000430.1:0-14160 GCA_043741175.1 Verrucomicrobiota bacterium | reverse complement strand
TGGATGTGACCAGAGATGTTGTCGTTGGGAAATTCGGCGTCCGTGAACCTGCGTCGGCGTGCGTTGAAGTTCCGTTAAACCAACTGGACTTGGTGTTAGTGCCTGGGATAGCTTTCGACGCGCGAGGCGGGCGGCTGGGTCGTGGAAAGGGTTTTTACGATCGGTTGTTGGCTGGCGTGCGCGGGACGAAGTGTGGCGTGGCGTTCGATGAACAACTCGTGGACGCAGTGCCGGTCGGCCCGCATGACATCAGATTGAACTGCATCTTGACGCCGACGCGCTGGATCGAGACCTGAACTGCGCGCGGTTCTGAAATGACTCCGGTCTTAAATATCTTGGGTGGGGCGGTGTGTGCCGTCGCCGGGGCGGGCGTGTGCGCGATGATTCTGAATTCCAGAAATCGTCGGCGCGAGGATGCGCGGCGTCGTGAAGCGGACGCGAAGATCGAGTTGTCCCGCAACGTCGCTGCGCTGGAAGTCGCCCAACTCCGCACGCAGCTTGAGCAAACCAACACCGCCGAGCGTAAGGAACTCGCTGATCACGAGAAGCGTTTGACGGAGCGTGAATCTCTCCTGAACTCTCAGTTCGCCCGCATCATCCAGACCGAAGATGAATTGAAGCAGCAGCGCGAATCGTTGGAGCGCAAGAACGCGGACCTCGATGTGACGAAGCAGGAGGTTACCGCGCTGACGTTACAACGGCGGCAACAGCTCGAAAAGATTTCCGGCATCACGATAGACGAGGCGCGCATCCAATTTCTCAAGGCCGTGGAGCAGGAATCGCTCGCGGATGCGGCAAACATCTCCCGGCACATACTCGAAGATGCGAAGGCGCGTGCGGAGGAGAAGGCGCGGAAGGTGATCGTCACGGCGATCCAGCGTTACGCAGGCAAGCAGACGTTCGAGAGTTCTTCCGCCACGATCATCCTCGAAAGCCCGGAGTTGAAGGGGCGCATCATCGGGCGTGAAGGCCGGAACATCCGCGCGTTTGAAAATGCGACGGGCGTGACGGTGCTGATTGATGACGAGCCGGGCGCGGTGATTCTCTCGGCGTTTGATCCGGTGCGGCGTGAGATTGCGCGCGAGGCTATGGCGCGGCTCATCGCCGATGGGCGAATCCATCCGACGCGTATTGAGGAAGCGGTGACTGCGGTGAAGTCTGAGATGGACGAAACCATCGTTCGCAAAGGCGAGGAAGCCGCTGCGCGCGCGGGCGTGGCGATGCTTGATCCTGAGATCACAAAGGTGTTGGGTAAACTTTTCTTCCGCCAGAGTTTCACGCAGAATTTGCTGGATCATTCCGTCGAGGTTTCGCAACTCGCGGGCTTGATGGCGGATGAATTGGGTTTGGATTCCGCCATCGCGAAGCGCGCCGGGTTGTTGCACGACATCGGCAAGGCGTTGAGCCACGAGGTCGAGGGGCCGCACGCAATCGTGGGCGCAGATTTAATCAAGCGACATGGCGAGGCGGACGCCATCGTGAACGGAGTGGCGTCGCATCACAACGATGTCGCGCCGGAGGGGCCGTGGGGAATCCTCATCAGCGCAGCGGATGCGGTGAGCGCGTCGCGGCCGGGCGCGCGTTCTGAAAGCATGACCACGTATCTCAAGCGTGTGGAGGAATTGGAGAAGATCGGGAATGGATTCGCTGGCGTGGAGAAATGTTTCGCGCTGCAAGCGGGGCGCGAACTGCGCGTGTTTGTTCAACCGTTGTCCGTGGACGATGATGGCGCGTTTGCATTGGCTCGGAATATCGCGGCGAAGATTGAGTCAGAACTTTCTTATCCCGGGCAGATCAGAGTGACGGTGATTCGCGAGACGCGGTGCGTGGAAGTAGCGAAGTAGGAGAAGGAGACTGCTTGAAGAAGGAAGGCAGGAAACCATGAATTCATGGCCTACAGGCTTCCTTATTAAAAGTTCAACGCCCTTCCAACATTCCAGACGGGAGGCCAGATTCCCAACCGTTCGGAGAATTCCACGGACGGACTGAGAGGTTGTCCGTCTCAGTGGTAGCGCAACCGGTGAGGAAAAGGCTTCCGAGAACAAACAACAGAATGAAGCAGATGCCTGCCTTGCTGATCTGCCGGGCTTTCACGATTCGGGATAAGCGGGGATGACGCTGTCGCCTTCGGTCACGTCACCAAGTTTCCAGCCGGGGAGGACGTTGGCGATGCAACGACCTTTCTGGACTTCGCTGATGATGACTTTGGCGACGAGCTTGCCGTTGCGGCTGACGAGCATTTCGCCATGAATCTTTGCGCCTTCGTCTTGACCGACATTGAGGACGACAAACTCCCACTTGGGATCAGCGACGAGGATTTTGCCTTTGAGATCAGCGCGAAGTTTCACGTAAGGAGTTTCACCCTTGATCCACTTGATTTCATCCACAGCTTTCTGGAGCGAGACACTCAGAATCTTTTTTTCTTCGAGCGAAGCTTCGAGGGCTTCCTGAGCCTGACGAATCTGTTTGCCCAAACCAGCGATCTGCGGCGGTGTAAAACCAGTCGAGGTATAAGCGGCGAGTTGTGCCCGCGCGTCGTCGCGTTCGGTCACTGCGCCCGCGAGCTTTTCACTGAGTTCGGTGGCCTTCTTAATTTGGATTCCAGCTTCGGCCACGGCTTTATCGCGTTCCTGTTGGGTGGAGACGAGGGTTTCCTTGGTGTTGGTGAGTTCTTTCTCGGTCTTGACGAGTTCGGCCTTCGTCTTGTCGCGTTCGCCCTCGGCGGAGAGTCGCCCTGTGTGTTCGGTGTTACGCTCGGTGACGACGCCGTCAATCTTCTGTTTGACTTGGATGAAATTGATCGCGCCAGCAGCCAAGCCAGCGATGATTGCAATGATGAGACTGATTCGGATTAACATGGCAAAATTCGGTTTATTGATTAACGCCGCCAGCCTAGACAGCACGCTCCGAGGTGTCAATTATCCGTTTTGAAAAGTTGATAGCCTCGCACCGAAGTAATTAAAGCTTTTGCTTTTGCTCCGACTAAATCGGCGCGAGTTCTTCACCTGATTGCGCCGTGCCGCACGGAGTGATCGCGAATAAGGAGCAATCTATTTTGCAAACCACGATCACCGGTTCTGGCGCTCACATTTTGGTGGCGGGTTTCGTCCTCGAATCCGTTGAAAAACCGAGGACGACGAGGAGGATAACGCCCCACCTAGTTTTCAAACAGGCGCTAAGAATTTCCAACGCTGCCAGCAGCATGGAAATCTCCTCGCATGATTCGGATGGTGGCGAGATTTTGCCGTCCGACTTGCCGTTGTTTGAAGCACAGGCGAGCACGAACTTGATTCACTGGCTGACGTTGCCGGATGTCTTGAGCGCGCCGCAATGACCACAGAAGTTTTATCGCGTGGTGGAGCATTGAGTTGCTGTCACGATTTGTCCGTGTGCAGTGAGACGCACAGGGTGTGCGGAGCAACGACCACTGTTCACTTCCGCAGGTTGAGTTAAAAAAGCAGGCGACGTTCAACAAACACAAAACAAACCTATGAAATTACAAACAACCACGAAACAACCGCCCGTTCAGGTTCAAACCAAAACCATCCGCCTTTCGCGAGGGTTCACCTTGATCGAACTGCTTGTCGTGATCGCCATCATCGCGATCCTGGCGGCGATGCTTTTGCCCGCGCTCTCCAAGGCGAAGATCAAGGCAAACACCGTCGCGTGCGTGAACAACTTGAAGCAACTGGTCACGGCCTCAGTGATGCACAGCGGTGACAACAGCGGCGTGTTGGCCGAGAACCTTCCCAACGCAACCGGCGCGAATAATTGGGTGACGGGCAACATGATGGCGGCGGCGGACTCGGTGAATGCGTCGCTGATCCGGCAGAGCGCGTTTTTTCCATACGCACCCTCGCTCGCGTCGTTCCGTTGTCCGGCGGATCGTTCGACCAGGGGTAATGTGCCGCGCGTGCGGAGTTATTCCATGAACAGTTGGATTGGCAGCCGCTACATGGACACGCATCCAGCGGGAACGGGGTATCGCACGTTCGTGAAGGATAGTGAACTTGCATCCGGTGGCGCGACGGCGGCGTGGTTGCTGGCCGACGAGTATGAGACAACGATAGACGACGGGTTTTTCCTGGTGACGATGGATGACAGCCGTCCGTTTGCGAGCGGCCCGGCCACGCATCACAACAACAGTTTCGCGCTGGGTTACTTTGATGGCCGCGTTGAAGCTCCGAAGCTGGTTGAACCTCAGACGCGGAGTTGTTTCCCTCAGAATCCAACGGTGGGCGGGTATCTGGGCGGCGGAAATGATCCAACGCAACGCGGTAAAATCTCGGCAACGAACCTCGATTGGCTGAAGCTCAAGAGGGTCACGACGGTGTTGTAGTTGAAGCCACTTGTTTGGCCTTCTCTCCGTGGTTTGAGCACCTGTGCGTTAAAACGCACAGTGCATGAAAACCCCGGATGGCTTAACCTGCCGTAATAAAAGTTGTACTCAAACGGCAGTCATTCAGATCGGTCACAATGGAAGCGATTGCTCCAGCCAGAAGGTGGAGCGGTCGCGCGTTCACACTGATCGAACTTCTCGTGGTCATCGCGATCATCGCCATTCTTGCGGCGATATTGCTGCCTGCGCTGGGTGTGGCCAAGGCCAAGGCCAAAGCCATCGCCTGCCTGAATCACCTCAAGCAATCCGGTATGGCGGCACAGATGTACGCGGGTGACAACGCCGGGATTCTCGTGCCGAACTTGGACATCAGCAGGGTCACGATCAGCTCGAACGTCTGGGTGAGCGGTAGCATGAAAGATTCATCTCAAGCAATAAGCGCGGCTCTGCTGCGTCAGGGAAAATTATTTCCGTATGCGAGTCAGGTGGAATTGTTCCACTGTCCGGCAGACAACTCCATGAGCGTAGAGGGCGTGAGTGTGCGCGGCTCACGAGTCCGCAGTTACGCGATGAATTCGTGGATGGGAAGCCGCAGCATGGAAGTGGCTACCACCGGGCGGAACAATTTCCGCACGTTCGTCAAAGACGTGGAATTTTCCGCCGGTGGCGCGGCGATGCTCTGGTTGATGGCGGATGAACATGAGGTCACGATTGATGACGGGTATTTTCTGGTGACGATGGATGACACCCGTCCGTTCGCGAGTTTCCCGGCGATGCGCCATCAGCGCGGGTTTGTCCTCAACTTCGTGGATGGTCACGCCGAGCAGTGGAAGCTGCGTGATCCCGCTACAGTCGTTTCCGCGCAGGGTTATTCGCAAGTTAGCAGCAAGAACTCCGATTGGTTGCGGCTCAAGCAGGCGACGACGGTGTTGCAATGAGTCTGCTACGGCCTGCTGACGCGGAAGTAACGCGCGGGCGGATTTGGAGGCAGCATCGGAATGCTGATGCAGAGTGTGCCACCGTTTCCAACGGAGTTGGTCACCGCAGTCCACACGGGTGACACGACATTTGTCGTCGTCTGCACGGTGTAACTTTCGTAAGGCTCTGTCGCAAAGCAGAAGCTGAAATTTGTTCCCTCTATTTGCACTGAGACGATCACCGGCGGCGCGATCGCGGCGGGTTCGACGCGGATGTTGTCGAAGATGACGAAGTTCGTGGCGTCGCCGATGGAAGGAAAGTTGTCGTTGTAACCAATGAGGATCGTTCCGTTCGTGTAAGCAAAGTTGTTCGTGTATTGCGCGATGGCGACTCCGTTGAGCAGCCAAGTGATGAGGTTGTTGCTTTGGCGGACTTCACCAGCGATCCAGCCCATGGCGGACGCTCCAGCCGGCGTGTTGCCCCAACTTGGAATCGTCTTTGAGGGAAACAGCGTGGTGAATCCGGGATTTGAGGCGTCAAACTGCGGCGCAAGCAACGGCGTCGGGCCAAACGTTGCGGTGTTGGTCGTCATCAAGACCGGAATGTTTCCGCTGCCACCTCCGCGAAAAACCGAGTAGTCGCGAAGCGTGCCCGATGTGGCGGAAGAACCTCCGTCGCCATCCACGGCGAAGAATAAACCATCGCTCGTCGTCAGGCCGACTCGGTTGGTGATGTTGCCGGAATGGTTGATGCCGAAGAGCGCGTGTTCGGTGGAGTTGACGCCGTTGTAATTGATCCACATGTCGAACTTGAACGTGAAGTTGCCGGTGTTGGTCTGACCGATGGGATAAAGATTCACAGCGGCGGGCTGGCCATTGGTGTCCTTGTTGACGGTGAGATAAAGACCTTTGGTTGTGCCGACGGTGGAGTGTGGCGCGGACGGAATGATGGTCGGAAATATGACAGCGGAATAATCAAAGCCGAAGATCGCCTTGAAATCCAATCCGCCGGCCGCCGCGTTGAAAAATATTTTGTAGCCGTTGGTCGTGCCGATGTTCGTAACGGTGACGGGTGACGCGTAGGAATCAAAGTCATCCAGGAACGGCAGCGTGAGTGTGGCGACAACACTGGTCACGCTGCCAGCAATGTTTGTCACGACGACGGTGTAATTACCAACATCGGCAGGTTGCGAATTGGTGCGGGTGTAACTTGTGTTGGTCGCGCCCGTAAGGTTTGAGTTGTTGAAACGCCATTGATAGTTCAACGGCGCGGTGCCAGCGGCGATGACGGAGAAGGTCGCGTTGGATGACGGGTTGACCACGACATTTTGCGGTTGCGTGATGATGCTCGGAAGAACAGCCACGCCGATGATGGTCAACGACGCGACAACACTCGTGACACTGCCTGCGTAATCACTCACGACCACATCGTAGTTTCCGGCGTTCGCAGCCTGAGCATTTAGCATGGAGTAATTGGTGGATGTGGCCCCGGCGAGGTTCGTGCCGCTGAAACGCCATTGATACGAGAGCGGCGCGTAGCCTTGCGCGGCGACGTTGAATGTGGCGGTCGTCCCATTGGTCACCGTTTGGTTTGTCGGCTGGGCGGTGATTGCAAGCGGGACGCGGAAGACGTGAAGTTGTTGTCCAGCCATGTAACCGAGCTGCGGATTCACAAAGCGGATGCGGTTGATGGATTTTGTGTTGTTGTAACCGACAGGCGTCCAAGTCGCGCCACCATCGGTGGTGTGAATAAAGTTTGTCGGCGCGCCCTGCGAGGACGAGCCGCCCATCCAGCCTTCGGCCTCACTCACAAAGCCGATGCCCTGGAATGCGAATGACACCGCGCCAATGCTTGTGAGAGGAATCCCATTGGAACTCCACGTCGCGCCGCCGTCCGTGGTCTTGTAATAGATGACCGTGCTGTATGAACTATTCTGTTGTAGTGAGGCGTAGCCGACGTTTGCCGACGGCCAGGACATTTTCCAAAAGTAGCTGCAATTGACCGGCGTGTTCGCGACCACTTGCCAGTTCAATCCGCCATTCGTCGTGCGCGCAATTGCCCCGTGATACTGCGGAACAGCGCAGTTGGTGGTGTAGGGGTTGGTGTCCATACCCACGATGAAACCATTTGTCGCATCCTTGAAATAAACATCCATCAACCCGCCCATCACTCCGGCTGTGGTGAGATTTGTGACCCACCAATTAGTGCCGCCGTTTTCTGATTTGGCGAAATACGCCGGGCCGCGCACGCGACCAACTCCGTAGATGTGTTGAGCATCCATAATGTGTATCGCGCAAAACCCCGCCATGCCGGAAGCGTTGATGGCGGATACAACGCTCCAATTCACACCGCCATCAAACGTCTCGTAAAGCATGTTCGTATCGGTCACAGAGCTGTCATAAGAACCTGGACCGAGATTGCCCGCCCAGCCATGTGCGGCGGATGCGAACCCGATGCAACGGAAGTGCGCCACGGGATTTGCGTTGGTGATGACTTTGATCCAGGTGTTACCGCTGTTGGTCGTGCGATAAACGCCATCAGTGCCACGCGCGCTCCAGCCGTTGGTCAAATCTGCGAAGAAGATGTCGTCGTTGCGGACTGTTCCGGAGGGCGAGTTGGGGAATTGAGTCCAAACTGGAGTTTGCGCCGTGGCAACGCCATGGACGACCCAAAGTACAAACGCCAACGCTTTGAACAAGTTTTTCACTGTTGAATGAAGTCAGAGTATCACGTCACGAAAAATTTTACCTAGAATAAAAATATGTCGTTCGCGTCCCGACAGATCATCGCCCCCTGCGATAGAAAAAATAGATCGGTGTTCCCACCAGCACCAGTGCCACGCCGAAGACGGAGTTGAGCAACGCGGGTTTGCCCACCGCAATCGCCGCGCGATATGCCACGAAGTCGTTATAGACCGTGAAGCTCAGGAACGTCAGGGCGAAGAGGATGAATATCCACGGCACGATGGGATAGCCCGGCACTTTGTAGGCTCGTGGCGCATCAGGTATTTTGCGGCGTAACACAAACACGCCATACGCTCCTGCGGCGTAGAAAATCCACGTCACGAAAATCAACGTGTCTGTCAGTGTGTCGAACGTGCCGCTGAAGAGCAGCGCCACGCTCCACACGCCTTGCACCACCAGCGATGCGCCCGGCGTGTGAAAGCGCGGATGCACGTTGCCGATGAAGCGCGGGAAGACATTCATGCGCGCCATCGAGAAATAAACCCGCGCCGTAGCCATGATGATGGCATTCGTCGTGCCGAACGTGGAAACCATCACCAGCGCCGCGATCCAATTTCCGCCGCCCGCAAAGATTTTCTCCGCCACGTCAAAGACGAAAAACTTTTTGGACTTGGCTAATTCGTCCACGGGCAGCACGTGGAGATATGCGACGTTCATCAGCACGTAGATCGCAGTCACGATCAACATTCCCCACAACAACGCGCGTGGGATGTTGCGCTGGGGTTGTTTCACTTCGCCCGCGATGTAGGTGAGTTTGTTCCAGCCGTCGTAAGCCCAGAACGCGCCTTGCAATGCCGCCGCGATTGCTGCGAACAACGCCAGCCCGCTCAAGTGAACCGTCGCGCTCGGCGTGGTGAAGTTCGCCGCGCTCCCGCCCGTCTGCGGCAGGAACGCGCCGAGCACGAGTAGAAACATCGCCGTGACTTTGGCGACAGTGAAAATGTTTTGAACCAAGCCACCGAAGCGCACGCCGATGTAATTCACCGCCGTCAGCAGAATGATTAAAACAGCAGCGAGACCTTTCGTGCCGATCTCGGCGAGCGGCGAGACGTCACCGATGAACGGGAGATGAAACGACCACGCGGCGGTGGCGGCGGTAAATTCTGGCAAATGAACCAACCGACTAGCGTATTCAGCGAAGAGATAAGCGACGGCGGCAATGGACCCGCATTGGATGATGGCGAAGATGGCCCAGCCGTAGAGGAACGCGAAGAACGGCCCATACATGCGTTGGAAATAAATGTATTGCCCGCCAGTTTCAGGGATAAGGCTGGCGATCTCAGCGTTGGTGAGTGCGCCGAACAGCGTGATGACTCCCGCGAGAATCCAGACAAGCATGATCAATTCGGGCGAGCCGAGTTGACCCGCCATCACGCCGGTCTTGCGAAAAATTCCTGAGCCGATGACGCCGCCCACCACGAGCATCATCGTAGAAAACAGACCGAGCGTGGGGATCAAACCGCTGGATTTTCTCTGCGGCGGTGCTGGAGATTTCTGGCTCATGTGAACGGGCGGAACATGAGTGAGCGGTCGGAGAGCAGCAAGGTATTTTTCTGCGCCGCCCTCTCACCCGTTCGTGTGACGTGACAACATCCGGGTTTCAACCCACGATAGTGCCACTCCGCAGTCCCTTGGTTGCGGAGGAATGTTGTGAGCCGTTGTTTATGAAGATTGAAAAGTTCATGCGAACGATGTCCGCCGTTCGCGTTCTTGCCATTGTTGTGATGTTCGTCACTGCCGCAGTTTCCACGCGCGCGGCCACAGTCGCCTACTGGCGTTTTGAGACGGGGCCAGCCAATGCAGTCGTGTCGCATGTCGGCGCGGATGGCGTTTTCAGCGGGACGACGCCGGACAGTTCCGGCAACGGCAACAGCTTGTCCACTTGGTCGCCCGGCGGCTGGGCCGGGTTCGCTTATCGCACAGATGTTCCGGCTACGCAAATCCCATTCTCTCTCGTCACCAATATGTTCAGCGTCAAGAACACGGGGGCGAATCCAGCCTTCTTCACCTCGGCCACGGGCAGTCCGCCGACGGGCGTCAACATCCAGACGATGACACCAGCGCAATTCACCATCGAGGTTTCTTACAAGCCGGAAGCCAGTGCCAGCTTCCGCACAATCGTGGGCCGTGATGCTCGCAACGTGACGACAGGCGATGGAAATCTCGCTGCGCTTTATCTCCAAGTACGCCCGGACGACAGCGTCGGCATTCAGTTCACGGACGTGTCTGGCTACAAACACTCGGTCTTCTCGTCGCCCGGCTGGATTTATGGATTTAATTTTGGGTCAAACCCCGAAGGTGTCGGCGTGTCTTGGTACAATCTTGCCGCCGTGTGCGACGGAACAACGTTGAAGCTGTACATCAACAGCGTGCTGGTGGCTTCCACGAACATCATTGCCAGCGGCAGTCCGAATCGCGCTCTCGCCGTTGGCGTCACGAGTGGCACGGATTGGACGGCGGGCGGCTGGTCCGTGGGGCGCGGGTTGTATGCGGGCGGTCACGGAGATCGCGCCTTTGGATTCATTGATGAAGTGCGAATCTCAAACTCCGCACTCGGCCCGGCGGATTTTCTTTTCGTGCCGCGACCCAAGATTGCGAACATCAGAAAGTCAGGTGCGAACATAATTTTCGACATCACGGGCCAACCCAGTGGCATTTGTCATGTGTTGCAAACAGTCAATGCCGCCGCACCTATCTCAACTTGGCCGACCATCGCCATCAAGACATTCAATGCGACCGGAAACCTTTCCATCACAAACCCCATCAACACAGGGACGGAGAAAGTATTTTACGCCGTGCGAGGCATCATCGCGAATCCGCCGGCTGGTGCGCTGACATATTCATTGGCAGGCGGCAACGAAACATGGCCTGCGGATGTCCGGGCGCGGATCATTTACGCGATGGACGGGGCCGTGGCTCAATACAACCGCTACGGTTACTTCAACAAACATCTGACCGCGAATTACAGTCCGGGCGTACCGACTGCACAGGCGAGTTACTCCGGCTGGATTGATTTCGGCAGCAACGCCGCCTATCAACAATACCGCACCGCGTTGCACGAGTCGGCTCACGCGCTCGGAGTGGGCACGACGTGGCAATGGGGCGCGAATCTTTCCGGCGGCATCTGGACGGGCGCGAATGGCATCGCGCAGATGCATGCGTTTGATGGGCCGACGGCGAACGTGAATTCCGATGGCACGCATTTCTGGAACTACGGATTGAACTACGACAACGAAGGCAACACCGAGAACTATCGCCGCCACGTCCTGATGGTTGGCGCGTTCCGCAAAGACATGGGGATTGAGTGAGGACGTTTCAGCGGACTTCCGCCTGCAACTCATGATTCATCACCGACAGCTCATAGATGGGGCATTGTCGCTGCGAAGGACGAGGCTTCCCAACGTGACGGGCAACGCGCCTGAGCCGAGGATGAGTTCCATTTCTGCGGGCGTGAAATCTTTTCTAGCCTAAGCTGGCTGTGATCTTCAAGGACACTTTTCTTTCAAAAACAAAAAAGACGCTGATGGTATTGATCGCGGTCTGGGCTTGAGGTGAGCGAGAAAGCGGGTTGAAATGTAGCGCATGACGAATCGGTTGACGTACTTTTGCTTGGCCTTGGTGATCTGTGTTTGTGCGGGATGTGTCGCTCTGATGAAAACGAATCAATCGCTTGATGGTTATACGTTGGATTATGACACACCGGTGAATCCTTCATTGCAGACGCAGCTCGAAAAGATTGATGGTGGCTTGCGTGCAAAATTCGGCATGACAACGGAACAGACATCTGTTGGCTTGTTAGAATTGAACACACTTCGGCTAGCGATGATTCATCCTGACCGGGGTGAATATGCGGCGAGTGTTCCAAAGATCGGTATCTTGCTGGCTTATTTTCAACAACATGCCGAGGCGACCACGAATCTGGATGTCCGCACGCGCCATGAACTTGGTTTGATGGCCAAGGCATCTGACAACGAGATGGCGGCAAAATTTTCAAGCGAACTGGGGCTGAAGCAGATTCAGACAGTGCTCAATTCGTATCAGTTCTACGATACGAATCATGGCGGCGGAATTTGGGTGGGTAAACACTACGGCAAAAGTAACGAGCGTTATGGCGATCCTGTCGGCGATAATTCCCATGCGGCCACCGTGCGACAGTTGCTTCGTTATTTTCTGATGTTAGAGCAGGGCAAACTCGTGTCGCCTGCCGCCTCGAGAACCATGCGAGAGATTTTTGCGTCTTCCGAAATACCGCATGACGACATCAAATTTGTGAAAGGACTTTCGGGGCGGGAGGTTCAGATCATCCGTAAGTGGGGTTCGTGGGAAGACTGGCTACATGACACTGCGGTGGTCACGGGTGGCGGGCGGCATTACATACTCGTGGCACTCACAAAGCATCCAAAGGGTGACGAGTATCTGGTCGAGATCGCAAGGGTAGTTGATGATTTGATCGTGGGATCGAGTGCGACAAACTCATCAAGACACTGAAAGGTGATGGCTTCGATTCGTTGTTTCAGTCATTGCAATTCGTAGTTCATCACCGAAAGCCCATAGATGGCGGCGGTGTCGCTGCGGAGGACGAGGCTTCCTAATGTGACGGGCAATGCGCCTGAGCCGAGGATGAGTTCCATTTCTGTGGGCGTGAAATCTCCTTCCGGCCCGATCCAGAGGCACGCGGTTTTCGGCAGACGCTTGTGTGTGTCGTGAAATTTCTGGATGAATTCTCGTGGATGGCGGCTGCCGGTTTGTAAGGAGGCCACGAGCGGCAGTTCAAATTGTTCGCGCCGGGCGAGGAAGTTTTTCAACGAGACGGGCGGTTCAATCTTCGTCAGCCACGGCGAGCCGCATTGTTTGATGGCTTCGATGGCGACGGGTTGGAGCTTGGCGGCTTTGTCAGGCGCGGAACGTTCGTCCACATGAGCGATGACGCGTTCAGTGAGCAGCGGGACGATGCGTGCCGCGCCGAGTTCGGTGGCTTTCTGCACGATGTAATCCAGTGCCTTGGGCTTGGGCATGGCCTGGATCAACGTGATCTGGCAGGGCAGTGGCGGTGAAAAGGTTTTCTTGAGCGCGGCCAACGTGACGTTGCGTTTGGTGACTTCGCGGACTTCGCAATCAATGACGTGCCCCGCACCATCAAGGACGGTGACGCGCTCGCCGGTTTCGAGTCGCAACACGCGCGCGGCGTGGTGTGCTTCGTTTTCGGGAAGTTGGATGATGTCGCCATGACAGAGTTCCGGCGGGAGATAAAAGCGGTGCATGATTATTCCCACGCTGCGGATTGGAGGCGGGCGTGATTGCGTTGCCAGAAATGAATCCCCTGTGGGCGAACACGAGCCACTGTTCCCATCCGCGCTGCTTTTGTTTGAAAGTGCTGATGGTTAAGAAAGCGACGTAAAAAGAAGGCTGCGTCGTCCACGCGGACATCCAGCCAGACAAGGCAATACCTAGAATGGCATAGGGTCGAATGGAAAAAGTCCTGATCTTGCGTAAAGAGCGTCACACCGCGCCGACGATGTAGCAGTCGGATGATGTCCGGGTCTTTGACGCCGGAACGAGCGATTTCATGTCCGATCTGGCGAAATGGGATGCGCCACTCCTTGAGTTGTGGGAGTTGATCATCGGGAAAGTTTTCGTCCAACACGTTCACGCGGCGGCCAGTTCGGAATCTTTTCTTGGCAGACGGCGTCCTGTGCCGCCGTGTAATTCCTGCTAGGCTTCGCCCGCCAACCGAACCGCTTCTGCTACTGCTGCCAGAGGGATTTTCCCGCTCCAACGCGTGTTGCAGATAAAGTCCCAGGAACGTCCTGCCGCAGCGTCCTCCAACACTTGCCAGACCATGATGCGCGTGCCTTTGAAGGTAGGTTTGCCGTGGCAGATTTCGGGGTCAGCGACGATGAAACGCCCTAGTTCGACGCGTGATTTGCCACCGCTGGCTGCAACCTTCCTATTATTCTTCATGCACAGAAGCCTACGCCCGCCGTATTTTTAACGCAACAACTTCGCCGCCGCTTCATCGCGAGCCGTTGTCAGCAACGTTCATTGAGCCTGAATTAGTCGGAGGCCAACTTTTTGCCGCAGCTATCAGACGCGGTTCTATGCACTTTCCTAAAATGATTTATTGCGCACGAAGCGCGTTCCGGTAAAAAATAAACGGAT
>JAYUAV010000429.1:0-11301 GCA_043741175.1 Verrucomicrobiota bacterium | reverse complement strand
CGAGTTTGTTGGCTTCGGCGTCGTCCTTTGCCACGCGCACGGACATCGCGCCGTTCTTGCGCGCGAGTTCTTCCATCTTCGCAGCTTCCTCGGTAACGGCGGCAGGATGACCGTCTGTTTCCATCAGCAGCAACGCTTCGCAATCCAGCGGCAGGCCGACCTTCGCAAAATCTTCGACGCAATGGATCGTCGTGCGATCGAGAAACTCCAACGTGCAGGGAATGATCTGCGCGGCGATGATGTCGGAGACGGTTTGCGCGGCGGCATCCATCTGCGCGAACGTGGCGACCATCGTTTTCTTCGCCTGCGGTTTTGGGATGAGTCGGAGCAATACTTTCGTGACCACGCCGAGCGTTCCTTCTGAGCCGACGAACAGATCACGCAATGAATAGCCCGCCACGTCTTTCACGCACTTGTTGCCTGTCCAAAGAATTTCGCCGTCCGGCAACACGACTTCGAGGCCCATGACGTAGTTGCGCGTGATGCCGTATTTCAAACCGCGCAAGCCGCCGGAATTTTCCGCCACGTTGCCGCCGATGGTTGAAATCTTCATCGAGCCAGGATCAGGCGGATAGAACAAGCCCGCTGCGCTCGCTGCGTCCGCGATCTGCAATGTCGTCGCGCCGGGTTCGGTGAGCAGGGTGAGATTTGCGCGATCCAGTTCGAGGATGTGATTCATCTTCACGGTGCAAAGCACGATGCAGTCAGGGCAGGGGAGACTGCCGCCGCTCAAGCCCGTTCCAGAACCGCGCGTGACGATGGGCGTCTTGTTGGCGTTCGCGAGTTTGAGGATTTGCGCGATGTGATCCGTGGTCAGCGCAAACACGACGCATCCCGGCATGGATTGCATCGCCGCTGTGCCATCGAACGAATAGGCGATGAGGTCTTCATTGGAAGTGAGGACATTGGAAGCGCCGACAATTTCCCGGAGTCTGGCGAGTGTGTCGTTGGGCAAAGGCATAAACTAAAAACAAAAATTGAACCACGGATGGACACCGATGTACACGGATGGGAAGCCGGGAGGTGCTGGTAGGACGGGCAGTTCACTGCCCGCCGCGCGAGACAGAGAGGGAGGCGGCGCGCAGGGAGTGACGCGCCCTACCGGCGCAGATCGTTTGTATCCGTGTGCATCTGTGTCCATCCGTGGTTGAAAAACTGGTTGTTAATTTCCGCTGTTGAACTGGGAATAAAAGAAAGTGGCGGAGAGAGTGAGATTTGAACTCACGGTAGTGTTACCTACGCACGCTTTCCAGGCGTGTGCCTTAAACCACTCAGCCATCTCTCCACCAAGCGGGCGTAGTCTGACTTTGCCGTGCGGTGCGGGCAATCTTTTTCGTCGGCACGGCATGTGTGTGGACGCATCTTGACACTCCTGACTCCCTCACCCCGCCCTCTCCTCCTTTGGGGAGGAGAGGGAGAAGAAGTTGCGCACTACTTGCGTTGAACATTCTTTCCGGTGTGACTGTCAATTCCATGAGCGGCTCGAAACCGAAAGTTAAAACCGGTGTTGAATAATGCGGGCTGCAAAGAGGTCTTGAGTATGTACGTGAAATCTTCTTCATCAATTTGGGTCGCGCGGCGGGCAGGTTTGCTGGTTGGGCTGGGTTTGTCCTGCGCCGCCGCGTTGACCCTGTGTGCAAAGGATGCCCCCAAGCTCTCCATCTCGGATCGTCCGGTGGATCGCTCGGCGCGCGGGGCGAGTTACTCGGCTGTCATCAAACGCGTGCAGCCCAGCGTGGTGACAATTTATTCGATGCGCACGACGCGCACGCAGCAACGGCATCCGTTCATAGACGATCCGATGTTTCGCCAATTTTTTGGTGAGGAGGGTGATTCAAGTCCGCGTTCTCGCAAGCGCACTGAGCAAAGTCTCGGCTCTGGCGTCATCGTGTCAGAGGACGGTTATATCCTGACGAACAATCATGTGGTGGATGGCGCGGATGCGGATGGCGTGAAGATTTCTCTGGCGGATGGCAAAACAAAGTTGGACGCGCGCGTCATTGGCAAGGATCCGCGCACGGACCTCGCCGTGTTGAAAGTGGATGGCGCGAAGTTGACTGCGATCACACTGGCCGATAGCGACAAGATCGAGGTGGGCGACGTGGTGTTCGCCATCGGGAATCCGTTCGGCGTGGGGCAGAGTGTTTCAATGGGCATCGTGAGCGCGATGGGGCGCGGCGAGATGCCGTTCGGCTATATGGCCGAGTATGAAGATTTCATCCAGACGGACGCGGCGATCAATCAGGGCAACTCCGGCGGTGCATTGGTGGACGCGGAAGGGCGACTCATCGGCATCAACCAATCCATCGTGAGTCGCAGTGGTGGCAGTGCGGGTGTCGGGTTTGCGATTCCGTCGAATCTGGCGCGGACTGTCGTAGAAGGGTTGAGCGCGAACGGAAAGATGGCGCGCGGTTTTCTTGGCGTAGAGATGCAGCCGGAGATTACGCCGGAACTGGCGAAGGAATTTAAGTTGCCGGACACGAGCGGTGTGTTGGTGATCGAGGTCGTGTCGGAGTCGCCTGCGGCGCGTGCAGGAGTTGAGCGGGATGACGTGATCGTGGAGTTCAATGGGAAGAAAGTTTCAGATCGTCGTCACTTGCGATTGAGTGTGTCGCAGATTGCACCGGAAACGAAGGCGACGATGAAGGTTATCCGCGATGGGAAAGAAAAGAGTTTGAGTGTCACGGTGGGCGCGCAGCCACAGGAGATGACTGCGGGTGCGACGGAAGAGTTAAAGCCGCAAGCGACGGACAAGCCCGATGCGTTTCTCGACGGTGTGGAGATTGTGAATTTGGGACGTGGCTCGCGTCGGCAGGGAGTGTTTCCCCAACAGATGCGTGGCGTGTTGGTGACCAAAGTGGATGCGGACTCGAACGCTGCGGACGTGGAGTTGCGCGAGGGCGACGTGATCGTGGAAATCAACCGCCGCCCGGTTCACAACGTGGATGAAGCCACGGAAGCCGTGAGCGCGTCCAAGAATGGAAGAATTTTGCTGCGCGTGTTTAGTCGCGCAGACGCTGGCAACGGCAGCACGCGCTATCTCTCGGTTGAAACCGGGAAGAAATAATCTGCAAAAGTAGTTCCCTCACAAATCCGGGCGAAGAACCTAAGGCTCGACCGGATTTCCTCTTTTCTGTAAGCAGCTTTGACAAACGCCGTGCGGCAGGCATGATTTTTCAGAAGTCGCGCTGGCGCGATTGTTCATCAAAATGCCCGTTCAATATAAAGATTACTATTCGACACTCGGAGTCCCTCGTTCTGCGAGCGATGCCGAGATCAAGAAGGCGTTCCGCAAACAGGCGCGTGAGTTTCATCCCGACGTGGCGAAAGACAAAAAGCGTTCGGAGGAAAAGTTCAAGGCCGCCAATGAAGCCTACGAGGTGCTGGGCGATCCGGCCAAGCGCAAGCGTTACGATGATCTGGGCGCGAACTGGAAACAGGGAGCGGGAAACAATTCCTCATCTGGCTGGGGAAACTTTGGCGGCGCACGCGGTGGTGCTGGCACGGCGGATCAGGAATTTCAATTTGATGGCACAGGCTTTAGTGATTTCTTTGAATCGGTTTTTGGAGATCGTCAAACCGGGCGGTCGAGTCGCTCCCGTGAAAATAAATCCGAACGCGGCGCGGACATCGAAGGCGACATCGTGGTGACACTGGAGGAGGCCACGCGCGGATCGTTACGCTCGGTGAATGTGAGTCATGCTGTGAAATGTAGCGCGTGTGATGGGGCGGGGCGACGCGGTCAACGCGTCTGCGTGGCGTGCGCGGGAGAAGGACGCACCAATACGTCCGAGACATATCAGGTGAAAGTTCCGTCCGGAGTCGCGGCGGGGCAGCGGCTGAGATTGGCGGGTCGAGGCGGGGCGGGATCGCGCGGAGGAGCGACGGGCGATTTGTTTTTGCGCGTGCGGCTAGCCAAGCATCCCGACTTTGACGTGGATGAACACAACTTGATTTGCGAAGCGGCCATCGCTCCGTGGGAAGCAGTGTTGGGAGCAAACATCTCGGTGCCGACGCTTGAAGCACGGGTCAACATCAAGATTCCAGCGGGCACACAGGCCGGACAGAAATTGCGCGTGCGCGGGCACGGACTGCCGTTGCGTGAAGGCGGCAAGGGAGATTTGATCGTGGTGACTCGCGTGGAAGTGCCGTCACAAGTGACAGACGCGGAACGGGAGTTGTGGGAGAAACTGGCGAAGGCGTCGTCGTTCAAACCACGCGAGTGATGACTGCTTTCCGTCAGCCCGACAGCCACCCGGCGACCGCACAGGCATCCCAACTGCTAGAGTTACTCCGGTCTATGCGTGTGTCTGTAATGCGGAGTCTGTCTGTTGTCGCAATGCTGCTGGGTTTGAACTGGTTCGCCGGTTCTGTCCACGCTGGCGGCAGCGGCCTCAACACTCTCGTTGTCATCAATCAGAACAGTTCCAACTCCATCGCGCTTGGAAATTACTACGCTGAACGCCGCCAAGTGCCGCCCGAAAATATTCTTCGCATCTCGTGGTCGGGCGGGAACATCTCGTGGGATGGTACGCAATTTCAGACGAATCTTCTTCAGCCGTTGTTGAACGCCATCGCCTCGCGCGGGTTGAGCAATCAAATCCAATATGTCGTGCTCTCGATGGACATTCCCTATGCGACGAGTCAGAGCAATGTGTATAACGGAACAACGTCTGGATTGTTTTACGGATTAAAGACGGGAGGCGGATTGAACGCTTATATGCTGACGAACAGTTATTCCGCCAGCGAGGCGGCATTCTCCGACGCGATGCCCGCAGCGGCGCAGGGATATTCGTTTCTCGCCACGATGATCACCGATAATTCACTCGCAGAAGCGAAGAGGATCGTGGATCAGGGCGTGAACAGTGACTCGACATTTCCCATCGCACCGGTGGTGCTGGCGAAAACTTACGATCCACTCCGTCGCATCCGCTACACGATGTTCGACAACGCGATGTTCAACACCCGACTGCGCGGGAATTATTCCGTCATTCGTAAGAACGCCAACTCGATGTGGGGCGAAACTAATCTGCTTGGCTATCAGACCGGGTTGATGACGTTGACCGTGCCGACAAATGTTTTTGCGCCGGGCGCGATGGCAGACAGCCTCACGTCTTACGCGGGAGCGATCTTTGGTTACAACGAGCAGACCTCGTTGCTTGCCTTTATCCACGGTGGCGCGGCGGGGTCTTATGGCACGGTGGCCGAGCCGACGGCGACCACCTCGAAGTTTCCGAACCCGCAAAACTATTTCTATCAGTCGCGCGGGTTCAGTCTCGCCGAGTGTTACTACCAGAGCTTGGATATTCCGTATCAAGGTTTGATCGTGGGTGAACCGCTCGCCACGCCGTTCGCAGTAGTGGCGTCGGGAAATTGGTCAGGCATCACGCCGGATGAAATCATCTCCGGCACAAGATCGCTCTCTGTGCAATTCAACGCCGCTGACGAGACGCGGCCTTTGAGCCGGATTGATCTGTTCGTGGACGGAAAGTTTTTCCAGACGCTGACGAATGTGACGCCCGCTGCCGGAAATCAATTGAGCGTCCGCCTCGGCAACCTGACGATCATTCAGACCGTTCCCGCGAATGCGACACTTACATCCCTTGCGACACTGCTGGCGACCACGCTGAATTCCCCGGCCAATAGCAACTCGACGCGTACAGCGGCTCAAGCGTTTGGAGATCGCGTAGAGTTGCGTTACACGGGCGCAAGCCGTCCTCTCGCGCCATTAAATCTTCGCATCGTCACCACCGCATCCGTTAATTCTGGGACGACAGATAATCCCGCGTTTGTCTCCACCATCGGCACGGCGTCAGCACGGACGACGTTTCTTGCGGCACGCCCGACGTTTCTGGATTCGCCCGCCTACGGCATCAAGACATGTTCGGTGAACGGATCCGTTCAGGCAGGAACGTGGTTGAGGTTGACCGTCACGAAAACAAACGGCGCAGTCGTGGTCGTCAATTATACGAATCCCACCGCCGGGCCGACTCCGGGTATCGTGCTTTCCAATCTCGTGAACTTAATCAACGCGGATCCAAACCTCGCAGGTGACGACGGCGTGGTGGCGGAAGACTTCAACATTCCCAGCTTTGGAAATTCCTCGGTCAACATACTGGCGCGTAGTAAGGGTCTCGCCGCCGCCGGAGTTAAAGTGGCGTTGACGAGCAGTTCGATGGGTACGTTGCCGAACACTTCCGTGCCGCTTGCGGACAATCTCTTCGATCTCCAGCCGCGCAATCATATTTATATCACGACCGGTGCAGCGGTACTCGGCAGCGGGATTTCATTGAACACCACGTTGCTCACCGATGGTTTTCATGAACTCACTGCCGTGGCATACGAAGGAAGCAGCGTTCGCACACAGACGCGAGTGACGATTCCGGTGCGAGTCCAAAACACTCCGCTGTCCGCAAGCCTGACGTTGGTGAACTTGGCGGCCACGAATTCCGTTTCCAGCAATTACCAGATCGCCGTGACGGCGAACACCAACAACATTTCAAGCATCACGCTTTACAGCACGGGCGGTGCAATGGGATCGGTGAGCAATCAGACGAGTGGGACGTTCGCCATATCGGGTGCAACGCTGGGAGTGGGGCGACATCCGTTTTACGCGCTCGTGCAAGACACACTGGGACGGAAATACAAGACTACGACAAGTTGGGTGCGGTTTGAGTGAGGCAATCGCCCTGATGTCGCTGGACTTGTAGGGCACGACGTGAGGAGTGCTTGGTTAGTTACTTTTTTGCGACGGACGACTCCTTACGCGTCGCCTACAAGTTTGCGCCAGATTTTCGCTTGTTCGCTTGGGGTTGTCCGCTAGGATTCGCCAAGAGCCGCAGATGAAACACGCGAGCGGCTGGGTATTCAGAAGTTTTTCGCACGCACATGACCGCTGACGCAACATCTCAGACTTCAACGCCTCAAAAGCGAGGCACGATTCTCATCGTGGACGACGAGGACGGGCCGCGCTTTTCAGTGAAGATGGCGTTGAAGGATAATTATGACATCTACATGGCGGCGGACGGACCGGCGGCCATTGAGATCGTGCAGAAGCACAAGATTGATGTGGCGGTGCTGGACATCCGAATGCCCGGCATGTCCGGCGTGGATGTGTTGGAGCGGATCAAATTTCTCGACCCGACGATTGAGGCGGTGATGGTCACGGCGTTTGAGACGACGGACACGATCCGGCAATCGCTCAAGCTGCGCGCGTGCGACTACTTGAACAAGCCGTGGGAGATCAGTTCGATGCGAAACGCCGTCGCCAGCGCGATGCAGCGGCGCACCTTTGACACTGAGATTCTCAACAACAACGAGAAGTTGCAGCAGCTCTTCAACGAGTTGCAGAATGAAAAAGTGGAAGGCCAGATGGCTCAGGCGCGTGGAGATATTTATGCCAGCATCATCCACGACATCAACGGCCCGCTCACGGTGATCTCTGGTTTTCTCCAGTTGATCAACCATCGCATCGGCCCAGCGGAGACGCTCAATGCCGAGGGACTCGCGTTCACGAAGGATCGGTTGCGTACGATGACGCGGCAGGTTACGAACTGCATCGAGATTTCGCGCCGCTACCTCAGCTTTCTCCGCAAGCAACCGGGTGAGTTCTCAGGTGTGGGCGTGAACCAGATGCTCACCGATCTTGATCATCTGATGCGTGTGCATCCGAGCCAGCAGAATAATGAGTTCGATATCCAGCCGCTCGCGCACGACATCGCCGTGAAACTCAACGGCACGGACGTGATCCAGATGTTGCTCAACCTCGCGGTCAACGCATTTCAAGCTTCACCGCATCCGCATCGCGTTCAGGTCAGTGGCGAATCATTGAACGCGTCTCTTGATCTGGCTGCGTTCAAAGACGCCCCGGGCGAGAGATTGTTGAACGTGGAAAATTTTCAGAACATCGCGCCGCTCGTGCGATTGACCGTGAGCGACAACGGGCCGGGGATTCCACCTGAAGTATTGCCCAAGATTTTCCAAGCCTACTTCACGACCAAAGACGTGCGGATGGGGACAGGACTGGGATTGAACATCGTGCAACGGCTCGTCAAGGAAAGTGGTGGCGCATTGCACGTCAAGACCGCGCCCGGAGAGGGGACGGCATTCTCGGTTTATCTCCCCGGCGCACCAATCAAGACATAGGAACTCCATGAAAAAAATCCTGTTGGTGGACGACGACGCGCTGGTGTTGGAACTCTACCGGAAGAAACTTGCATCGGGTGGATTTGAAGTGCGCACGGCGAGTGATGGGTTGGACGCCATCAAATTACTCGGCAGTTACACGCCAGACTTTGTCGTGCTGGACTTGATGATGCCGAAACTTTCCGGCGTGGACGTGATCAAATACATGCGCGGCAAGCCCGCGCTCGCAAAAATCCCTGTCGCCGTGCTCACAAACTCTTTCATGAGCGATCAAGCGCGCTCGGTCAATTCGCTCGGCGTTTCCCACGCCATCGTGAAGGGAGATTGCACGCCGGCAAAGATGCTGGAGATCGCGGATCAAGTTTTTGGCGGTGACGCCCCAGCCCAAGCCGCGCCGGTTGTTGTTACGTCGGTAGCAAAGGACGCCGCCCGGGAAAATTTTCTCAAGAATGCTGCGATGGAATTCAGCGACCTGCGCGCGGTGTCTGCTGAATTTGCACAAGACCCCGCCGCCGCTGGACGCACCGGAAATCTCGCGGAACTTTGCCGACACGTTCACCACATGGCGGGAGCGGCGTCAGCGGCGCGCTGTCACCATGTCGCGTTGATGAGCGGCGCGCTGGAGGCGTTGTTGTTCGAGTTGGTCGAGAAACCGCAGTTCATCAACCCTTCAACCTCACGCACGGTTTCTACTTCAGTCGAGTTCCTCGGATTGCTCGTGGACAACGCGCGCAATGGTTGCCGCATGGAAAATTTCTCGGCGGAAGTACTCGTCGTGGATGACGACCCGATTGCCAATCGCATCGCGCTCGCGGCACTGAGTCGCGCCCGATTGACCGTACGCTCCGTGGAGAATCCGCTCGCTGCACTGGAGTTGCTCGCCAAGCAACCGTTCGATCTCGTGCTGCTCGACGTGGAGATGCCACACATGAGCGGGTTCGAGGTCTGCCGGAATCTGCGCCAACTCCCCGGCTACGAAACCACGCCGGTGATCTACGTCACGTCGCACGGCGATTTTGAAACGCGCGCCAAAAGCATTCTCGTCGGTGCGAATGATCTCATCGCCAAACCGATCTTCCCCATCGAACTCGCCGTGAAAGCCATGGCGCACCTGATCCGTAGCAAATTATCCGCGAGCATAAAAGTGATGGCCTGAGCAAATCAACGCTTCGCTTCCTCAGTACCGCTCGGCGGGTGTGATTACAAACGGATAAAGAATCGTCCTCGTCCTCGGTTTTGTTGGTTTATTTCGAGGACGAGAACGAGGAGGAGCATTCCGGCAAGAACAGCCTCACCCGACTTTAATCACAACCCCGCTCGGCACTACGGCCAAATCCCCTTCGCCAAGTCTTCGGTGAAATAATTCCAACGCCATCTGATAGCATTGCAATGCAAGCGCGGGATCGTAGCGATGGCCTTCGTCTCGGATGAACGCGTGCTGACCGTTGAACTCGTGCCAGGTGAAGTTCACGTTCAGTTCGCAGAGCGCGTTGTAGATTTTCTTCCGGCCTTCCAGCGGCACATGCGGGTCTTGCTTACCCCAGAACAGGAGCAATTCACCCTTGATGTCCTTCGCGCATACGAGCGTATCGTCGCCTGTCTTGCTGAGTGAGCCTTTGTGAATATCCGTGGCGTAGAAACATACAGCGGCGAGAACATCAGAGTTTTTCGCCGCCGCACGGAAACTGAGATGACCGCCGATGCAAATACCAAGCGTGCCGAGCTTGCCCGTGCAAGCAGGATGGGATTTCAGAAAATCCAGTGCTGCCCGCGCATCGCCATCCAAGCCGCGCAATTCTTTTTCCAACTTGAGCGCGTTGCCGCGATCTGCGCCCGCTTGATCGTAACCCAACACGCAGCCAGCGGCTTCAAACTCATGAAAGATTTCCGGAACAGCCACGACGTAACCATGTCCCGCCAGCAACGCCGCCGTGCGACGAATGGGCGCGGTGACTTGAAAAATTTCCGAGTAAAGCACGATGCCCGGGTAGCGACCTGCCGCTTGCGGTCGCACGACGTGGACACTCATCGGTCCGGTAGGAGTTTTGAGTTCGACGACTTCATTGTCTTTGATGGTCATGGTGGGACGAGGCTATGAAACCGGGCAAGGAGAGGAAACAAGAAGTTGAACCACGCGAACGACGCGAAAGGGGAAACCCAGCGGTAGGGCGCGTCACTCAGTGCGTGCCGTCGTCTGGCTGACCGAGAGCGGCGCGCACAGAGTGACGCGCCCTACCTACCATTCCAGCAAAAATAAAACGCGCTGACGTTTCCGCCAGCGCGCCTTGACTAAAACTTTAGAAAGTTCGTCGCTCAGTAATTCGCGGCGACAGCATTCCAGTTCACCACGTTCCAAAACGCCTTGAGATAATCCGCGCGCTTGTTCTGGTATTTCAGATAGTAGGCGTGTTCCCACACATCCACGCCGAGCAACGCCTTGCCTTCGCAGCCCGCGACAGCTTTGCCCATGAGCGGATTGTCTTGGTTGGCGGTGGAAACGATTTCGAGTTTGCCGCCGTTGGAAACCAGCCACGCCCAACCGCTGCCGAAGCGTCCGATGCCCGCCGCTTCAAACTTCGCCTTGAAATCATCGAAGCTGCCAAACGCGGCTTTGATGTCGTCGGAGAGCTTGCCAGTGGGTGCGCCGCCCGCGTTCGGTGACATGAGCTTCCAGAAGAACGAGTGATTCCAGTGACCGCCGCCGTTGTTGCGGACAGGTCCACGGATCGCATCGGGCACGGAAGCGAGGTCCTTGATGATCTGTTCGAGCGACTTGGCTTCGAGCGCGGCGTTGCCGGTGATGGCTTTGTTCAAGTTGTCCACGTAAGCCTTGTGATGGCGACCGTGATGGATTTCCATGGTGAACGCGTCAATGTGGGGTTCGAGCGCGGCTTTGTCGTAAGGCAGATTCGGGAGTTCGTGGGGCATAATAGTTTTTCGTGTTAATGGTTCAGTTAACTGGTGACGACGTTAGCAAAGCAGGATGAATTGCCAAGCGCCAACGTTAAAAGCTTCAAGCCCCTCGCGCCTCTCAGCTCGGGTAACACTTACTTTTGGCTCACTACGAGCGTAAAGCTGATTACACCCGGATGAATCCCGGAAGGATTCAATTTGCCGCTGGTTCGATCTTCACAAACCCGATGTCCACGTATTGCC
>JAYUAV010000428.1:0-4571 GCA_043741175.1 Verrucomicrobiota bacterium | reverse complement strand
CACGGAGTGACGCGCCCTACCTTTCAATTGCTCCATGATGACGCTCTGGCCTACATCCGGCGCGAGTCGCGTGATTGGACGGATTGGAAACTGGTGGCGAATCTGCCCTATTCCGTAGCGTCGCCGATTCTGGTGGAGTTGGCGCTCGCACCGCAGCGACCGAAGCAGATGACGGTGACGTTGCAATTGGAAGTCGCGAAACGGCTGATGGCGGGAGCAGACGACGATGATTACGGCGTGCTGACATTACTGGTGCAACTGGATTATGCGCCGCGCGGCTGGTTCAAGATTCCTGCGGACTGCTTCTTCCCCGCGCCGAACGTGGACTCGGCGTGTGTGAATCTAGTGCGCCGGGAAAAGCCGCTACTGCCCGACGCGCTCCGCCCCATCTTTGTGAGAATTGTGAAGCGTGCCTTCTCGCAACGGCGGAAGATGATGTTGAAGTTGCTCAAGGCGGAGTGGCCGCTGGAGAAGTTAACGCAGGCATTCACAGAGCTGGACATTTCGCCGATGGAGCGGGCAGAGAAGTTGAGCTTGGAACAGTTTGTTGAACTGACCCGAAAGTTATGATGGATCGCAAGAAACAATGCCTAATCGTAGCTACGTCTGTGCTGATTGTTTCAACAATCGAAACGGCGATTTTGTATTTCCTTCGTTGTGGTGTGTTGCAAAGCAGTTGATTTTTGGCCCTCTATTTTCCGATCTTACTTGGGCTTGTGGTTTTCACCACTACATCTTACTTGGTTGTGCCTGCCATTAAGAGCAGACGAATGCTACGAGCATTCGGAGGCGGAGCGGGGTTGACCTTGTTGTGGTTCGTGGTTTTCATGTTTTTCGTACTGATGATCACTAAATGGGGCGGAACTTTGCTAACTGTTAAACCGGAATGACTGAAGTAATTTTAACATCGTCAATAAATGCGATGAAGTCGTGGGGCAAGTGCCGCGCGGCGCGGCGTGGCTTGATTTATTAGCCATCTTCAATAGTGTAGTTGCATGAAGAACTGGATCGTCGCAGACCCGGAACATTTGGGCGGAAGCCCGCGCGTGCGTGACACGCGCATTTCCGTGGCGCTCATTCTGGAGTCGCTCGGTGCGGGCTTGTCGGTCGCCGAAATCGTGGATGCTTATCCAAGCCTGACAGAGGAATCCGTGCGCGGCGCGCTGTTGGAACTGGCGCATCAGAAGGAATTGCAAACGGCGTGAAAATCCTGCTGGACGAGAACCTACCGCGCAAGCTCGTCGCGGCTCTCCGCGCGGATGGTCACGAGGTTGAATCCGTCCACACGCTGCGGATGCAAGGTTTGGACAATGGCAGGCTTTACGAGTTTGCGATCCAAAACTTTGAAGTCTGCTTCACGCGTGATTTTGGTTTCACCCATAATGTCCGTCAGGGTAAACCGCCTGAACAATTCAAACTGTTGCGCGTGACGTTGGCGCAAAAGCCGCAGGATGAATTCATCAAGGACTTCATGGCCGCATTTCGCGCGGCGGACTTGATCAAATTCCGGCACGGCGACGACTGGCCTTGATTGGATTTGATCAGAGCCTCCTCACGTCGTCTCCTACAAGATCAGATTTATGACCGAAGAAATTTTTGATGTGGTCAACGAGCGCGATGAAGTCGTGGGGCAGTCGCCGCGCCGTGAGGTTCATGCGCGCGGGTTGTTGCATCGCGCGGTGCATGTGTTGGTGTTCAACACGCGCGGGCAACTTTTCTTGCAGAAGCGTTCGATGACGAAGGACACGGCCAAGGGTAAGTGGGATTCGTCGTCGTCGGGGCATGTGGATAGTGGTGAGGATTACGATGCGTGTGCGGTGCGTGAGGTGTGGGAGGAGATCGGACTGAAGCTTGACCGAACGCCAGAAAGAATTCTGCGGATAGAAGCCTGTGCGGAGACGGGGCAAGAGTTCGTGTGGGTTTATCGCTGCGAGAGTGAAGGACCGTTCACGTTGCATCCGGAGGAGATCGAGCGGGGCGATTGGTTTGCACCGGAGGCGATTACGCGCTGCGTGGCGGAGCGTCCGCAGGAGTTTGCGCGGGCGTTCGTGCTGATCTGGGGATGGGTTGTCAACGCAAAGCACGGGTTGTCCCAGAAAAAAAACTGAATCGAGGCTTGACCGTATTCGCCGTGCCGAATAAACAGACGGCACTATTTAATAGGAAAACACCATGTCTGAAAAATCAATCGAACAACGCGTCAAGGACATCATCGTCGAGCAGCTCGGCGTGAAGCCCGAACAAGTCACCCCCGAAGCCAAGTTCATCGAGGATCTCGGTGCTGACTCGCTCGACACTGTGGAACTCGTAATGGCTCTCGAAGAGGAATTCGGCAACGAAATCCCCGACGAACAAGCCGAGAAGCTCCAGAGCGTGAGCGACGTCATCAAATACGTCGAAGAGTCCGCGAAGTAATCGTGACCCATTAGATTTCGGGGCAGCTCGGCTGAATGCAGCTTGAACTGCCCCGTTTCATTTTTATGTCGAGCAACTGGCAGGAACGCAGAGTCGTCGTCACCGGACTGGGAGTTGTCACTCCGCTGGGGAACGATGTGGACACGTTTTGGAAACGGCTGATCGCCGGTGAGTGCGGCATTGATCGCATCACGGCGTTTGATCCGACCGGATACGACACGCAAGTCGCAGGTCAGGTCTCTGAACTTGATCTCACCGCCGCGTTCCCCAATCCCAAAGAAGTCCGCCGCACGGATCGCTATTCTCAATTCGGAGTTCACGCTGGTTGGCAGGCGCTCAAAGACAGCGGCGCAGACCTCAGCAAACTGAACTGCGACGAGATCGGCGTCATCCTCGGCTCTGGCATCGGCGGCCTTGAGACAACTCAGGCGCAGGTCAAAGTTCTCCTCGAACGCGGGCCGAGTCGTCTCTCGCCATTCATGATTCCGATGCTCATCAGCAACATGGCGAGCGGCCTGTTCTCGATGTACAACAATCTGCGCGGGCCAAATTTTGCCACCTGCTCTGCTTGCGCCACGGCGAATCACGCCATCGGTGAAGCGTGGCGCACGATCAAGATGGGCGAAGCCGTGATGATGTTCGCAGGCGGTAGTGAAGCGGCGATTGTCCCCGTGGGCATTGGCGGCTTCTGCTCCATGCGCGCGATGAGTACGCGCAATGACGACCCGAAAGGTTCGTCACGTCCGTTCGACAAAGATCGCGATGGTTTCGTCATGGGCGAAGGCGCGGGCGTTCTCTGCCTCGAAGAACTTGAACACGCGAAGAAGCGCGGAGCGAAAATTTATTGTGAGATCGTCGGCTACGGCAATACCGCCGACGCATATCACCTCACGTCTCCTGCGCCCGGTGGCGAAGGCGCGGCGCGTTGTATGAAAGCTGCGCTCCGCACCGGCGGACTGAACACCACGGATATTTCCTACATCAACGCCCACGGCACTTCCACGCCGCAAGGCGACGTTTGCGAAACGCAGGCAATCAAGACCACGTTCGGCGATCACGCGCGCAAGCTAGCCGTTAGTTCCACCAAAGGCGCGACCGGTCACATGCTCGGCGCGGCTGGCGCGGTGGAGATGACCGCGTGCATTCTTGCCATCAAGCACGGCATCGTGCCGCCTACGATCAATTACACCACGCCCGATCCTGAGTGCGATCTCGACTACGTGCCGAACACCGCGCGCGAGATGCAGGTCAACGCCATCGTAAATAACTCTTTCGGATTCGGCGGTCACAACTCGACCATCACGGCGAAGAAGTTTGTGGGATAGTTATAACTTTGCGGATAGCGCGTCCGTGATTGAGGTGTCATGCGTGAGAACTAACTGATCCAAATCTCTGATGCGACTTTTTGCAACTTTAGCAGACTGGTTAAGACAATCCTCAGGACAGGAGAAGGAGTTGTGCGAACAGAATATGCGGATGATTTGGGCGGCCGCTTTTCAATACAGAATAGCAAATAATCTGACGCCGGAATCTGTGATTGAAATTGAAAAACTTAAGGGCTATTTCAATGAAAACCCGATACCGCAATGTCCTTCCGGGAAGTCTCCATATAGGTCTTTCGTAATGAAAGACGGTCCGCTTTGCCCGAACCAACAAGATGACCACATTGGCCCTCAAGTAAAATCAGTCACCGAGATTCGGAATCCTTCCACCCCCGAAACCAGCAACTAATTTCTCGGCAATTTGAACTTCCTCTCCCTCATCGAATCCAAGCGTGATGGCAACACGCTTACCGCCTCGCAACTTCGCGAAATTATTTCCGGCGTCGTCTGCGGCAAAATTCCTGACTACCAACTCGCGTCGTTCCTGATGGCCGTGTTCTTTCGCGGTTTAAACACGGATGAAACCACTGCGCTCACGCTCGCTATGCGCGATTCGGGTGACGTGCTCAAGTTCCCCAAGGACAAACGCCCGATTGTGGACAAACACTCCACTGGTGGCGTCGGCGACAAAGTTTCGCTCCCACTTGCGCCGCTGCTCGCGTGTCTTGGCTTTCGCGTGCCGATGATTTCTGGTCGCGGGCTTGGCATCACGGGCGGCACGTTGGACAAACTGGATTCTATTCCCGGCTTCAAAACATTGTTGCCCGCCAAACG
>JAYUAV010000427.1:0-4912 GCA_043741175.1 Verrucomicrobiota bacterium | reverse complement strand
GACATGGATGGAGACGGCTGGATTGATCTCGTGCTCGCGAATGACACGGTGCCGAATCTTGTTTTCATCAATCAACACAACGGCACGTTCAAGGAGATCAGCAAAATTCAGAAGAGCCAAAAGTATGAACAACCCGCGCAGTTGTTTTGGAACGCGGGCGACCGCAGCGGCGGATGCTTCGTCGCAGTTACGTCGGAGAAAGCGGGCAGCGATTTGTTCCAACCCATCGTCGGACGCGGCTCGGCGTTTGCAGACATTGACGGCGATGGCGATCTCGATGTGGTGCTCACGCAAGTGGGTCGTCCGCCGTTGCTGTTGCGCAACGACCAGAAATTAAATCACCACTGGCTTCGTCTGAAACTTATCGGCACGAAAAGCAACCGCTCCGCCATCGGCGCGTGGATCACCGTCCGGGCGAACGGCCAGACTCTCTCCCGCCAGGTCATGCCCACGCGTAGTTATCTTTCACAATCCGAACTGCCCATCACCATCGGCCTCGGCGATGCGACCAAGCTAGATTCCGTCGAAATCCTCTGGCCCAACGGCACACGGCAGAAAGTGTAACCGGTTCAACTGGATCAGACGATGGTTGCCACAGAAGCGCAGTGAGGGTTTCGCCGAATACAGATTCGCAGCTTGAAATCTTGCACCCGTCTCCATATGACGGTTACTCAGAGAAGATTAACGAAATCGTTTGCCTTCCGTTGCGGCGGTAGAATTTGAAATCCGAATCGAGCGTAAAGACGGTTGCATCGCGATCTTGTTCTGTCATTCGCACCAGGCAGGCATCCGCCAGCGACATGGGAACATCTTGGTAGCGACGCATCAGTTGTGCGACCGCGGGAAGCTCCGGTGCAAGGTCAAAGTCCGGCACTACCAATCCACGTTCCAGAAGTGCCAGAAGCTGATCGCCGCCACGATGGGTTTGTTGCAGGAGAAAGAATGCTTCACTCAGAACCGCGTCACAGGTCCTCAATGGCGAGTGGAATGTTTGAAACATGGATTCAGCCCATGCGTGATGTTCATCATCGCGTTTCAGATAAGCCACAATTGGACCAGCGTCTGTGATGATGTTTCTATGCGCCATAGCCTTTCAAGTGCCGCTTGTTCGAGGACAGATCACGCGGCCCGCCGGTGGCGGACCCGCACAAATCCCGACTGCGTTCAAACAACGATCCTCGTCCGGCTGCACGACCGTTCTTCAAGCGCGCCTCCAGCGTTTCACGCACAAACCGCGTCGGGCTTTTCCCAAGACGCCGCGCCGTGACCGAGAGTTGTTCTTTTACAGCATCGGGCAGTCGGATGGTCAATGTGCTCATGCCCGGATCGTAACCGCTTCGGTGGAGAACGACAAGTTTTGCGACAAGTTTTGCGATGAGTCAGAGTTCCCTCATGGCCTTTTCATGCCACATGACTTGCGGGGAACTGCACTTACACTATTTTGAATCGCAACCATCATGAATGACAAACCCGCCCGCCGTGGCAACCGCAACAGTCTGCTCGCCGTCTTCAGCGCAGTGATCATCTGTGTTCTGTTCGCATGGATTTCCTCACGGCAAAGCGACGCGCCTGTGTCCGGCAACACACCGCTTGCGACTTCATCGGCGACTGTTTCCAACGGCTTGTCGCACGCCCCGGTTCTTGCATCAACCAATCAAGTGTCGCCCGGAAAAATCACTGCCGCTGCGAGCGGACAGGTAGCGAGCGGTTCACGGGAATTTGATCTGGCCGTGAATCCCTACGCCGCTGCGTTGCGGGAGCCGGGGCGCTCGAAGCGCGCTTGGGAAACGGATTTTCTACAGCGTCAGAACACGGCGACGAACGGCAGCTTGATCGAGTTTGAACTGACCGAAGGTTTGATGGCTTCGGGTGTCGTTAAAATCATCCAGCGTGATGGGGAGGGAATCACATTCATGTCGGGCGAACTTAGCGCGCCGGAGTCTGGAAAATTCTTTTTCCTGCGTCCGCCTGCGGGTGGTCGTGCTGGCAGTGCGGTGGGCGTCATCGAGTTTCCCGCCAGCAAGACCGCGTATCGCATCGAGCCTACGGGCGGTCAGGGTGCGCCGGAACTTTGGCGGCGGCGATTGGACGAGGTTCTTTGTTTGTCCATGCAACCTTTGGATGAAACTGCGTTTGGCGGAACTGCGGACGCACCGCCGTTGCGTCCTGATCTCGTGCCGGAATATGTCCCTGGTTACAACAGCAACATCGTTTCGCTGGAAAGTCTGCCGGGTGCGAGAGGAGTTGTGTTGTTGGATTTTTTTGGAGGTTACACCGCCTCGTGGAACGGTGGAGTTCAATACTCAGCGCCCAACGTAGGTAACGCGGCGATCCGAGAAGTGTGGAAGCGCATCGCGGAAGATTACATGCCGCTCAACATCAATGTGACCACGGATCGCAAGGTGTTCGAGGCCGCGCCGGAGGGAAGCCGTCAGCGCTGCGTCTTCGCGCCGGATGCTCCCACGGCGGCGGGCGTGGCTTATTTCGGTTCGTGGAATTGGGCTGGCGACACGGTGTGCTGGGCGAAATACACCACAGGCAAATCCGGCGCTGAAGTCGGCTCGCATGAAATCGGGCATACGCTCGGGCTGGCGCATCAGACACAAGACCCGCCGGGTGGACCGCATAATGAGTATTACGGCGGTCATGGCGGCGCGGGCAACACCGGTTGGTCGCCGATCATGGGCGTGGGTTATTATCAACCGGTCACCACATGGGCCAAGGGCGAGTATCTGTATGCAAGCGAACCACAGGACGAACTCGCGGTGATGATCACCTACAACGACGTGGATTATCGGGCTGACGACACTGGTAGCGCGCTCGCGACGGCGCGTCATTTGGAGATCAGTTCAAACTACACCGCCACTGCCGAGGGTGTGATCGAAACCACCGATGATTCAGACGCGTTTCAATTCACCACCACGGGAGGGATCGTCTCACTAACTGCCAATCCGGTTGGCGACTGGGCGAACCTTGCCATCATGGCGACGCTGGCGGATGCGAGCGATACCATCATCGCCAGCAATAATCCTCAGGATGCGATCGCCGCTGGCATCAGCACCAATCTCGCAGCGGGCACTTACACTTTTCGCATCACTGGCGCGGGCCGGAACAGTCCCTTGACGAATGGCTTCTCCAGTTATGCGAGTCTCGGTTATTATTCGATTTCTGGAAGCGTGGCTGGTGCGCGATTGCCGAACCGTTTCAGCATCCCTGAACGCAGCCCCAACGGCACGCTCGTGGGCACGGTGACTTCCACCAATCTCGGTGTTCACGCGTTGAACTACGTCATCACGGGTGGCAATTCCAACAACGCCTTCGTTCTCGACAACAACGGCGTACTGATAGTGGCGAATTCCGCCGCGCTCATTTATGCGAATCTCGCCTACGACACGCAGTTGACCGTGCAATACGAATTGTTTGTGGACATCGTTGATACGGTGGACCCGTTGCGGACGGAATTAAATCGTCGGGTTGTGGTGCAGGTGTTGGATGTGGCAGAGCCTGCGGCACAATTGATCCATCGCTGGGGGTTCACCAACAGCACGGATTCGGTCGGCGGCGCGAACGCTACTCTTGTCGGAGCGGCTTCCTACTCGGGCGGAAAACTCCAGATCCCCGGCGGCGCCGCGCGCGCTAATTGCGCCACCGTTAATCTGAACAACACTCTCGCCACGAACATCAGTCTCACTATCGAAGGTTGGTTCACCATGAACGCGCTTCAGGACTGGACGAAGGTCTGGATGTTCGGTCGTCCCAATGGCGGTGCTGAACCCGGCCTCGCTTATCTGGACTTCACGCCGCGTCCCGGTGCCTCTGGCAATGTGCCGAGTATGGCGTTGAACACGGGGCTGCGCTCGTTCGAGTCGAACACGCGGACGGAAAACAATCCCGCCGTGCTGACCACGGGCGTCGAGTATCACGCGGCCTGCGTTTATGATGCCATCTCGAATCTGATGTCGCTCTACATCAATGGCGCGTTGGTGGACAGTGCTGCGATGGTTGAGGCGAACGTCTCGCAACTCGCCGCCACCGAGGCGTTCTTCGGCGCAGCGGTCAATTACGGTGACGCGAACTTGAACGGTGCGATCAACGAGATGCGCATCTACAACGGCCCGCGTTCACCAGAACAGATCGCCATCAGCTACGCCGCAGGCACGGAGACGGTTGTCTCAAACCCTGGCGCAGTCGTTGCGTTGCGGCTCGTCGTCCCGAACACCAACATGGTCAGTCTCTCCACGCAGTCGGTCACGGTATTCGCGGACTACGCCAACGTCACCAATGTGAACGTCACCACAGCAGGCGTCACTTTCAGCACGGGCAATGCGAACATCGTAGCCGTGACCGCGCCCGGTTCGATCCGGGCGTTCGCACCGGGCACGACGACGCTCACCGCAAGTTTCGGCGGCACGAATGCGAGCCGCTCCATCACTGTCACGAACACGCCGACGACTCTCGCGCATCGTTGGAGTTTCACCGATGGCACGGACTCTATCGGCGGAGCGAATGCCAGCTTGATCGGTACGGCTTCGTTCGGTGGAGGACGATTACTGTTGCCCGGCGGCGGCCCTCGCTCGAACTGCGCCAGCATCAATATCTCCAGCACGCTCAACTCCACAGTGGACCTGACTATCGAGACGTGGTTCAGCGTCACCAACCAGCAGGATTGGTCGAAGCTCTGGATGTTTGGTCGTCGTGCAGAAGGCGCGGGCGAACCGTGGTTTTCCTTCATCGAATTCTCGCCGCGCGCGGGTGCGGACGGAAATATTCCGAGCATCTCGTTCAATCCTACGAGCGGCGGCGAGGTCAACTCGCGCGGTGGTGCGAATCCCGCCTTGATGACCAACGGCGGAACCTACCACGCGGTCGCAACGTATAATTCCGGGAGCAATCTGATGTCGCTCTACGTCAA
>JAYUAV010000426.1:0-6702 GCA_043741175.1 Verrucomicrobiota bacterium | reverse complement strand
GACATGGATGGAGACGGCTGGATTGATCTCGTGCTCGCGAATGACACGGTGCCGAATCTTGTTTTCATCAATCAACACAACGGCACGTTCAAGGAGATCGGAGCGCAGTCTGGCGTGGCGTTCGACAGTTATGGAAACACGCGCGGCGCGATGGGCATTGACACCGCGCGCTTCCGCAACGACGGCAAGCTCGGCATCGTCATTGGAAATTTCGCGAACGAAATGACCGCGCTCTACGTGGCGCAGAATTCACGGACGAACTTCAGCGACGAAGCCATCACCGAAGGCGTCGGGCCAGCGAGCCGGTTGTTGCTTAAGTTCGGCGTGTTCTTTTTCGACTACGATCTGGATGGGCGGCTCGATTTGCTCACGGCTAATGGACACTTGGAAGAAGAGATTAGCAAAATTCAGAAGAGCCAGAAGTATGAGCAGCCCGCGCAATTATTTTGGAACGCGGGCGACCGCAGCGGCGGTTGCTTCGTCGCTGTTCCGCCGGAGAAAGCGGGCAACGATTTGTTCCAGCCCATCGTCGGACGCGGCTCGGCCTTTGGCGACATTGATGGCGATGGCGATCTCGATGTCGTGCTCACGCAAGTGGGCCGTCCGCCGCTGCTGTTGCGCAACGACCAGAAATTAAATCACCACTGGCTTCGTCTGAAACTTGTCGGCGCAAAAAGCAACCGCTCCGCCATCGGCGCATGGATCACCGTCCGCGTGAACGGCCAGACTCTCTCCCGCCAGGTCATGCCCACGCGTAGTTATCTTTCGCAATCCGAACTACCCATCACCATCGGCCTCGGCGATGCGACTAAACTGGACTCCGTCGAAATCCTCTGGCCCAGCGGCACACGGCAGAAAGTGGAATCCGTTCAACCCGGTCAAACAACGGTTGTCACGGAAACTCGTTGAGGTGTGGCGTCACTCCATGGCAACGCAATCAGGAGTCTATCGAGACCACGCTCTACTGAAAATTCCGCTCTGACTAGTCTCGCGGCATGAACCAAGACAGGCTGAAAATGCTTCAGCCGAACTAACTGTTCAGCGTTTATCTCGGCACGGCATTACCTGCCATAAAAAAAATGCGCCAAACTTACGTTCGGCGCAAAGCAAAGGACTAGTTGAGTGATGCTGGCTTACTCGAAGCTTGTCGAGCCACCTGCTTTTGACGCGAGCCACTTGTCGTATTTCTCCTGGGTTTCGACGGTGACGAAGCCGCCGGACATGCTGGCATGGCCGTTGCCGCAGAGTTGTGCGCAGTTGATCTGGTAGCGGCCTTCTTTGGTGGCTTTGAACCAGCACGGAATTCTCATTCCAGGAATGGCATCCTGCGTCACACGCATGGCTATGATCTTGAATGAATGGATCACGTCTTTGGAACTGACGTAGGCGATCACAGGTTTGCCGACGGGCACATGGAGGTCGTTATACACGGTCACGTCGTCCTTGCCTTTCTCGTCTTTGGGATCAATGCCGAAGAGGTTGTCTTCTTTGACGAGCTTCATGGCTTGCGCGCCGAACTTGCCGTCCTTGCCAGCATAGCGGGCGTTCCAGCCGAATTGCTGGGCGACGATCTGTATCTCCACGGCCTCGGCCTTGTCCTTGTCGGGAAGGCGGGTGACGTCATTGGCGCGTGTCCACATGGGGATGGCGAAGCCGACGAGGATGACAACTTCAATGCCAGCGACGATGAGTTCGATCCAGCTTGATGCGTGGCTGCGTGCGCCGACTGGGTCGGCCCTGGGATTGCGCTTGGCGTTGAAGCGCCAGAGGCAATAGCAGAAATAGCCAAACCATCCGATGAACAGCAGGATCATCAACCAGTGGATGTAGATGATGAGTTCGTCCACGGGCTTGCCGTTCTCCGAGGCGAGCACGGGCATGTTAAGAAGTTTGCTGAAGAATGCGACCAGGGAATCGATCATTGTTTTGTCTCAGTTAAATTGTTTTGGGCCGCCACGGCTTCCATTGTCGAAGCGCGGCGCACGATATAAACGAAAAACGAACTCACCACCGTCAGCACGAAGCCGACGAAGCCTAGCAGCACCATGATGCCCCAGTTCATGCCTTGTGCGAGCGGTGAGTCGGATGCGCCATAGCACGCAGCGCACGCAAATGCGGACGGCGCGATGGCCATCGCGATCAATGCGGCGAGAAGAATTTTTTTCTTGGCGTTGCTCACAGGTAGCTCACGTTTTTCAGCTTCTTGATGAAGATGATTTCATACACCACCAACGCAACGCCGACGCCGATGGAGGTCACGCCGTAGAGTTGATCCGCCTTCATCCCTGAGTCCGCGTAGGCGTGGAGCATCCACCAGCCAAGACCAAACGCGAGCAGGCTCGCTGCGGTGATGAAGATGAGATGAAAGGCTTTTAGTGACATGACAGTTAGTGGGTCACGGTGCCGTTGGGATAACCAGCGTGAGCACTCAGCGTGATGACCATCAACGCGAGGAAGAAGAAGGCTGTGAAGCCCAGGATGACGTAGATCATCTTCTTTTCAGAGATCAAGTGCATGAAGTAGCACGCCACAAGGGTCGCCTTGATGCTGGCCACGAACAGCGCGATGCCGATTGTCAGCACCTTGCTGTCAAAGTGCATGTAGTTCAACGCCACGGTCAGCACCGTGCCGACGAGCAGTGCGATGAAGACAGCGATGTACACTTTCTTGTGCTTGGAAACTTCTTCAGGCGAATGGCCGTGTGCTTCGCCGTGGGATTGGGAATGGTCGCTCATAAGTTCAGAGGAGATAGATGATCGGGAACAGGAATATCCAGACGAGGTCAACGAAGTGCCAGAACAGGCCGGACACTTCCACGCGATTCATGTAACGCTGCGGGTCGGTCTTCCACATTTTCGCGCCAGGACCCCAGATGTAAAAGATGACAAGTGCGCCGCCCAAGACGTGCAAGCCGTGCAGCGCGGTGAGCGTGAAATAAATTGCGAAGAACGTGCTGTGCGACGGGACGAACGCCGAGAGACGTTTCACGTCGGAGGATTTGATCTCAATGTCTTCGTGTGGATGACCGGCGGCTTCAGCTTTCGCATGAGCCATTTCCTTCGGCGTCATCGTGTAGTGAATCGGGTCGGGCTGGAACTTGAAGGATTCAACAGCGGCAACGGCGGCTTGGACAACTTTGCCGTCCTTGTCCTTGATCTCTGGAGAACCCGCGAGACGCGCGGTACTCCAAAAATACGGATGATGACCTTGGTACTCGATGTGGCCGAGCAAGCGGTCGGTCTGCACCTCTTTGCCGCCTTGATGCACGGTGATGGGGTTCTTCAACCAAACTTCGTAGTGCTTGAACTTGTCGCGATATTCAAAGGATTTGATGCCCAAGAATCCGAGCGCGCAAAGGATGGTGATGGCTTGATAGACTTTGTAGCGACCAAAGTTGCCGACCTGCAACGACGCCCAGCCCAGCACCACCGTCACGGACGAAGTGATGAGTACGAAGGTGTTGAACGTCCCGATGGGGATGCTCAACAAGCCATGCGGCCAAGTGCCTTCACCCGCGCCGACGCGCAAGAGGATGTAAGAGGAGAACAGCGCGCCGAAGAGCATGACTTCCGACGCCAAGAACAGCCAGATGCCGACCTTGGAGTTGTAGATGCCCGTATCGGGACGTGGTTTGGAGGTGTAAGGGATTTCCATGTGATCGAGTTTCTAAATCAAGGCTGATTCTGCGGAGTGAAATCTTTCGCTGCGCCGGGCAGGCTGTAATCATACGGGCCGCGATGAACCGTCGGCTCTTTGGCAAAATTACCATGTGGCGGAGGCGTGGGCGTTTGCCATTCGAGCGTGGTGGCTTCCCACGGATTGTCGCTCGTGACTTTCTTGCCGTTATAGATGCTCATGAAAAGATTCAGGATGAATGGAATCTGGCAGGCAGCCAATCCCACTGCCGCCCAAAGGATGACCGTATGCATATCATAATAGATATGGTTCAGACCGCCGATGAGTGAAGGGTCGTCTTTCTGCGCGTATTGCAACCCACCATCGGACATACGACGGATCATGCCCGCCATACCTTGGAAGAACATCGGTTGGAAGATCAGGTTCATGAAGATGAACGAGCCCCAGAAGTGAACCTTGCCCCAAAACTCATTCATCATGCGCCCGGTCATCTTTGGAAACCAAAAGTATATCCCGGCGAATAACGCGAAAATCGTTCCCGGCGCCACGACATAATGAAAATGCGCGATGACATAATAAGTGTCATGCAGATGCAAGTCCGCCGCCGCAAAGCCCAGCGGCAATCCCGTCAATCCACCGATGCCGAACATCGGGAGGAATGCCAGCGCGAACAACATCGGCGTGTTGAACCGGATCGAACCACCCCAGAGCGAGATGAACAGACACGTCAGAATGATGATGGACGGAATCGAGATGATCATCGTCGTCGTCTGAAAGAACGCGGAAATCTTCGTGCCCATGCCGGTCAGATACATGTGATGCGCCCAAACGATGAAGGAGATGAAACCAATCGCGAGGACGGAATAAACGAGCGACTTGTAACCCCAAAGAGCTTTGCGCGTGTTGCACGCAATGATCTCCGCCACCACACCCATCGCTGGCAAGATCAGCACGTACACCTCAGGATGTCCAAGGAACCAGAACAGATGTTGCCAAAGCAACGGGCTGCCGCCACCGCTGATCGCTGCGATTTTTCCACCCACAGCCAGACCCGTCGGCAGGAAGAAACTTGTTCCGAACAAATTATCCATGAGCTGCATCACGCCAGCGGCTTCGAGCGGCGGGAACGCCAGCAACAGCAGGAAACCCGTCACGAACTGCGCCCACACAAAGAACGGCAACCGCATCCACGTCATGCCCGGCGCACGCAGTTGGATGATCGTGGCGATGAAGTTCACCGCGCCCAACAACGACGACGTGATCAACAACACCAGCCCGATCAAGAGAAACGCTTGTCCATGTGTGGCAATCGTGGAAGCCAGCGGCGAATAGGAAGTCCAACCCGCTTGCGCCGCGCTGCCCGGAATGAAGATACTCGCGAACCAAGTGAGACCGCCCAGCAGATAAAACTGGTAACTCGCCATGTTGACGCGGGGAAACGCCATATCCGGCGCACCGATCTGGAGCGGGACGACGTAATTGCCGAACGCACCGAACGCCAGCGGCACCACCGCCAGGAACACCATGATGTTACCGTGCATCGCACCGAAGATGTTATAGACATCGGGCGACATCTGCCCACCCGCCAGCAAGGGCGTGCCGTCCGTGTTCTTGATCAGGATTTCCAGCAACGAGCCGACGAGCGGCACCGCCTTGCCCGGATGCGCTATCTGCCAGCGCATACACAGCATCAGGAAGAAGCCGAACAGCAGGAACGACAAGGCTGTCAGGCCGTATTGGATGCCGATGATCTTGTGATCGGTGGAGAAAACATACTTCTGCAAGAAGCTCTGTTCGTGATGATGAGCGTCGTGCGTATGTGCGTGTGTCTCTGTATGAGCTGATGCCTGCATGATTTGGTCAACTGTTGTTCAAACTGAATTCCGTCAAAAAAACCTAATTCAAATCCGCCTGAAAATAAGCGGGCGAAAGTAAAATCATCCGCCGCCCGTCTGTCAATCGCCGATTCATTCCAAACGAGGCGAAAAGCGAACCGTGACCCCCAAAGAAGGAAGAAGCTTGCGAAGAATTTGAGCTCGGCACAAAGCAAAAGGGAAGATCCTCCAACAATTCGAGGGCTTGTGTAAACACTCCGGATTGACCCCGTTCCGCCAATTGCTCCCGCAACTTGAGTTTGGGATTGGGAAGAAATCTTCCCAACCCGCCCTCGCCCGTGGAGACAGGAGAGAGACGTAGAGGCGTTGTCGTAAAAGTCGGCATCGGGTGCGGGACAAATAAATCCATAAAACCCCTGCCAGCCAAGAACAAACCGCCTAAAAAAGAATCCAGCCATGAAAATGATAACAGACAACTTCGTCGCTCAATCAAGCTTTAGGCGTTCTACGCGCGTTTACTTTCGCCGGCAGAACCGGCACCAACTCAGCAGCACACCCAAATAGGCAAAAACTACAATGAAACTACAACTCACACTCATCTGTACAAGCGTGATGGCCATCGCCACCACTTCAACCCGCGCCGGAGTAATTTTTTACACGGACAAGCCATCGTTCGATTTGGCCGCCAGCACCACCTTGCTGGAAGATTTCGAGGCATTTGCCCCCAAGGATACGATTCTTCCATTTTTTACGAGCAATGGTGTGACATACACAGGTTTTGCGGGAACACCCGACGGCAACGTCTTCGTCGCCAGTCTAGGCTTCAACAACTTTGGCGCGGGAGTTACCCAACCGACGACCAGCAGCATCCTAACTGCGCATGGTGACGAAGATTTTACCGCAACATTTGCGACTCCGATTTTGGCACTCGGATTTGACACATATCTCAACGGACACGGCCCTGCGACAGTCAAGGTTTTCAATGGCAACACACTCCTCGACACGTATGCCTACGATCCAGCGTTAGATACGAAGGAATATTGGGGGATCGTGAGCACAGATCCGATTACTTCATTCCGTTGGACGACCACCGACGGTGCGACCGTAAATACTGGTATCGACAATATCTCAGTCTTAGCGGTGCCAGAACCATCAACTGCCATGTTTGGGGCGCTGGCTGTTGCCGTGGCACTGTGCCGTCGGATGCGCATTAAACAATCCGAACCCAACG
>JAYUAV010000425.1:0-2346 GCA_043741175.1 Verrucomicrobiota bacterium | reverse complement strand
GAGAATTACGACAGTGAAACGATGCAACATACGAGCGCACTTTGCCGGGGGACGGGCGAGCGTTCAAGGTTGGAGTTTAAGTTGGAGTTCAAGCTTTAGCTTGTCCGCGCCACAACACGTGGGCTGCCCAGACACGCTTATTGAGGCTCGCTCAATACGGTGACGGAGCGCGGGCTTCAGCCCGCTTCAACGTAAACAAACACGGAGCGCATAAAATGACCAGCCTGCTTGCACTTTGCACATTGAAGCGGCGTGAACGCCGCGCTCCGCTCGCGCTCGTATCTCGTCACTCCAAATTACGAGCCTCAATAAGCGTGAACTCCAACCACAACCGCGTTTGACCGTGCCTGCGTTTTCCGACACAATCGCCGCATGGCTAACTCGTTTGGGCAACTGTTCCGCATCACCACCTGGGGCGAATCACACGGCGGCGGCGTGGGCGTGGTCGTGGATGGTTGCCCGCCGCGCATCAAACTTTCCGAGGCCGACATCCAGCCTGATCTGGATCGGCGTCGTCCCGGCCAATCTTCCATCGTCACGCCGCGCAAGGAATCCGATACCGTGCAAATCCTCTCCGGCACGTTCGAGGGCAAGACGCTCGGCACGCCCATCTCGATGTGGGTGAAGAATACAGATCAACGTTCCGAAGCTTACAACGAAATGGCGGAGAAGTTCCGTCCGTCCCACGCCGATTACACGTATCACGCGAAGTTTGGATTTCGCGCGTGGCCGGGCGGCGGACGCACCAGCGCGCGGGAGACGATTGGTCGCGTCGCTGCGGGTGCGATTGCTAAAAAGATTTTGCGAGAGAAGTTCGGCGTGGAAGTCCTCGCCTACGTGTCGCAGGTGCAAAACATCAAGACCGACGTGGACGTGAACACGGTCAAAGTTTCTGACATTGAAGCCAACATCGTTCGTTGCCCGGATCAAGTCATCGCGCACAAGATGATCCGGCTCATCGAGAAGATGCGCGGCGAAGGCAACAGCGTGGGCGGCATCGTGGGTTGCGTGGCGCGTGGCGTGCCTGCGGGCTGGGGCGAACCCGTGTTTGATCGTCTCGAAGCTGATCTCGCGAAAGCGATGTTGAGTCTGCCTGCAACGAAAGGTTTCGAGATCGGCAGCGGTTTCGCTGGAACGCTGATGACCGGTTTGGAACACAACGACGCGTTCCGAATGAAAGGCCGGAAAGTCCACACCGTCACAAATCGCTCCGGCGGAATCCAGGGCGGCATCAGCAACGGCGAGCCGATCTATTTCCGCGTGGCGTTCAAACCCGTGGCCACCGTCATGCACGAGCAGGACACGGTTTCAACGAAGCTCAAGAACACGACGCTGAAAGGCAGAGGTCGCCATGATCCTTGCGTGCTACCTCGCGCCGTGCCGATGGTCGAAGCGATGACCGCGCTCGTGTTGTTGGATCATGCGCTAAGACAAAAGGCGCAGTGCGGTTAAGCGCTGCGCCTTGAAATGCGGTTTGGTTCACTTCCCGCAGCACTGCTTGTATTTCTTCCCGCTGGCGCACGGGCACGGATCGTTGCGACCCACCTTCGGCCCGGTCTGAACTGGCTTGGCTTTGTCTATTGCCGCCGCCGCTTCGCTGACGACGTCGCTGGCTTTGCCTTTGTCAGGCTTGGGCGTTTCGCCAAACGCGCTCGGAGCTTCGTGCTTGGTTTGTTGCGGAATATTTCGCAGGAAATTCTCAAACGCCATCAGGCTGGACGCGCTGCGGAAGATGTTGTGACAGATTTCCGTTTTGATGTTGACCATCAACTCGTCGAAAATCTTGAACGCTTCCGCCTTGTACTCGATGAGCGGATCGCGTTGACCGTGGGCGCGCAGGCCGATGCTGTAACGCAGGCTGTCCATCTCGTAGAGATGTTCCTGCCACAATTTATCAATCGCGCTAAGGACGGTGTAGCGCTCCACCGTCACCAATTTTTCCGGCTCTTCAAAACTGATTTTAAGTTCGTAAGCCTTGCGAATGCTGTCGCTGATGAAATTACACACGGCGAACTGTGCCGCGCTCAACCCGTCGTACACAGAATCTTTTACAGGCAAATCTTTGCCAGCCTGTGCAGCCTTCACGATCTCCTCCTCCGGCATGCCAAGCGGGAAATTCAAGTTCACCCAATCGGACAGCGCACGCACCTGCCATTCATTCGCGTCGTAATCACCCTTCGTATGAGCAGCCACTTTTGTGATAACGACTTCCTCCATGATGTCCATGAGGCGGTCGCGCACATCGCTGGAACTGATGATCTCGTTGCGGAAGCCGTAGATGACTTCGCGCTGCTTGTTCATCACGTCGTCGTATTCGAGCGTGCGTTTGCGCTGTTGGAAATTGTG
>JAYUAV010000424.1:0-6207 GCA_043741175.1 Verrucomicrobiota bacterium | reverse complement strand
TAAAGGCGGAACTCCGAACTACGGCGGCTTCGTCGGCTTCGTGCCGCTGCCGTATCAACCGGAGAACAACGACATCCCGGTGCACACGCCGCCCACGGGCTTCGACGCGTTGCGCACCATCGCCGTGAGCCGCATCTACCTCGACAACTTCGATCACATCACGGCCTACTGGGTGGGCCTGGGCTTGAAGCTGGCGCAAGTGGCGTTGAGCTACGGCGCGGACGATCTGCACGGGACGATCATCGAGGAACACATCTTCCACATGGCCGGCGCGACCTCGCCGCAATTGCAGACCGAAGCCGAAATGATCAAAGCCATCCGCGAAGCCGGCCGCACGCCGGTGCAACGGAATACGTTCTACGAACCGATCAGGATTCTAGCTGACAGCCATCAGCCATCAGCCAACGAAGCTGAACCGCCGTCGGGCAAATCCAAGGTGTTGGAGGATAATCTGGCGACGGCGTGAAGCGGGGAGCGCACGCCTCTGGCGTATGGTTGGCGGCGTCCCGCCGCCAACTTGGTCCACCACAGTTCGTTCACCAAATGGTGGGGAAGATATGGAGTAACGAAGCCGACGGCGCGACGACGGCGGCAGCACGCGAGACGCGTGCTGCTCCCCAATTCCTACTGCATGGATTCGACTAAAACACTCATCCTCTGGTCCGGCGAAGCACAGCGATTTCTGACAGCCAGCGAAGACGGCCAATTGGAAACCGAACTGAAATGTTGATCTCCCACCAATGTCACGCCGCCAGAATACTTCGCGGATGAGCCTTGCATGAGATTGAATCGTTGGACAAGCACCTTGAACCAATCCGGGAAACGATTCGTGAACTTGAGTTCCAAAATCACGAAGGGCGAATAAACGAGCCGTGGGTTGTGCATCTCCACCGTGGCTTCATTCCCAAAATGCGGCTCGACGAATACCTGGCGATCAAACGTCACTCGCACCGAGTTATCGTTCGGGCTGACCCACGCCTCGCGCTGGTAGCAGTTGTGCAACTTGGGTCGCGCATTAATCTCCTGCATCAGCACGATGAACCGCTCCAGCGCGGCCATGTGGCGCGGCTCGTTGGTGATCAATTGATCCATGTCAGGCAACTGCCCCGCCAGCACGAGCGGCACTGCTTCGTGACGAATGCCGCAGCGGCGTTTCATGATGCAGTTGTCCACGCGCGCCTTGAGTTCCACGAACACGGGCGAGTCGGGCTCGCCATCGTAGTAGCGGAGGCGGAGCTTGTAGCGGTTCTTCGTGCCGTTGATGTAAGCGTTATGCGTCTCCAACCCATCTGAATCCAGATAGACGCTGTGAACTGGATAAGAAAAGTTAGGTCGCCCAAGCCCGAATTCATCCAACTCCAGATAGCTGCCAAGAAAGTCGCGCATCCAGCCCGTCATGGATTCTTCCACGAGGTATTTCAGCTCAAAGCGCTGTTGTTGGAGGCGATGATCTTGAGCCATGGCGTCGGGAGTTATGGAGTCATCCGTTGGAAACGGATGCGCCGGATGAATCCGTAATCGCTTTCGCAGATGATGATGTTTCCCGCGCTATCCATCGAGACACTGCGGCCTTCACCGATGTTGTATTGATCGGGGGCGTAGAAGTATTGTCCATCGCCGCCGTGAACGTAGCCATTGCCGCCAAGTCCGTTCACGAGCAGGTGCATGATGTTCGCGCTGTCCACATACCAAAGCTGTGCGCCGTCGTGGAGCAAGAGCAGATAACCGCCCGTCGGCACAGGCCAGACACCGCGCGGGCCGTAGAGTCCGATGGAGAGAGCGGGTGAACCATCGCCGCCGCCTGTCGTCGTGCCGTTGCCGGCGATGATGACGCCTGTTCCATCCGCTTGAATTCGCCACACGCGATTCGCCACACGATCCGTGACGATCAAGCTGCCCGCCGCTTCGACGCAAAATGTGCCGAGTTCGGTGAAGCCATCACGGAGCGTTTGCAACCCGCCGCTTGGTGTCCATTTGCGAATGCGATTTCCATTCCCGAAGTAGGCAAGCGTCTCGTCGTCCTTCACCCAGAGACAACGTCCACCGCCCAGCCCGGTGCTCGTATCGTTCTTCGCATCAAACAGAGTGACTGCCGTGCCGTTGGTACTGACACGCCGCACGATCGCGTTTTCCGTGTCGAGTACATAGACCACGCCATCGCTGCGAACCCAAAGCGCGTTAGGCAGATTCAATTGCATGTTCGTGGCCGCCATAGGACCTGCGCCGTTATATCCGGCGGCATGTGTTCCGCAGTGGGTGTGAACTGTGCCGTTCGTCGAGACACGCAAGACGCCGTGGCTGTTCTTGTCCGCGATGTAGATGTTGCCAGCCTTGTCCGCCATCGCGTAATGCGGTCGGGAGAGAGACGCGTACGCCGCGACACCTCCCTCGAACTGCGGTTGCCAATAACTGACGCCTTCCGTGCGCCCCACGCCGTCGCCGCAGAGCGTCTCCATGATTCCGTAGGCTTGAATCAAGTTGGTGAATCCTTGCGCCGTGGCCGGAACATCCACGGTGCGAAGCCGGAAAAATTTATTCGTCGCGTCCACGGGCACGACGACTGATCCAGCGGACGTGATCGAAAATGCGTTCTGCGTGGGCGACCAGTTGTTGCTCAACGCCGTGGCGACCTCGACGGTGGAAACGCCCGGCACGGTGGCGTTTGTCCAGGTGAGTTGGCCGGTCTTGTTGAACGTGGTGATGGTTGGCGCGGCTTGGGCGGTGGCGAGAAGCAGGAAGATCAATGACGAATGAAGTCCGAAGCCGGAAAGCCGAAACGCAGACGCGCGTGTTGAAGCACGAGGCCAGTTCAGTCGGATTCGGATTTCGTTCATTCTTACTTCGTCCAGTATTTCCACTACGGATTCGCGGCGTTTGGCGTCGGCGTCATGGTTGACCAGACATCTGCGTTTGCAGCCGTGCGACCATAGGAGACATCGCTAGTCTGCGCTCCAAACGTGATTGAGTCCAGCACCTGATTGTTGTTAGCGTCGGTATCAATCAGGTAAATCTGCTCGCCAGAACCTGAAAGTTTGAAGTTGGCGTGCAAGCCCGGCGTGGCCAAACCGTCCTCGTCAGCCCACACAAGGAGATAACCATTCGCGGCGATGGTTGTGCCTGAAGGGAACGGCCACTTGCGCGGGTTCGCCGGTTCGTCCGTGAGATAAAGTCCGGTCAGGTTGATCGCCGAACCTGTCAGGTTGCGGAGTTCAATCCAGTCATCAAACTCGCCCTGCGGATCAGCTAGCGTGCTGGTGTTGGACGCGAGAAATTCATTGATGACTACGGAGGTGTTGGTGGAAACGGTGAGGCCGATGGAATAATCCCACGTCACATTCTCAGCGCGGGCGGGCGAGAAGCGCGCGGCCTGAGCGGTGTTCGTGGCGCGGGCCTCGATGTAGTAATGGATCGTGTTGCCCGCAGGATAATTCGTCGTGACCGCGCCGAACACACTGTCACCCGCCGCTCCATCGCTGTGTGCGCCGTCGTCAAACATCTGGCGCACAGTGAACTTGCCGTAGGGCTTGTCGCGGAAATAAAGCCAGACCGAGCCGACGCCGCTTTGGTTGGTAGCCGTGACGAACGAGGTGACATTGGCCTTGATGGTGGGAATGTTCGTGGCGTAAACCGTGGAGGCTGGCCCGGTAACGGCGCTGATGCTGGGTTGGACCCACGCCATCTCGGAATTTGTCCTCATGAAGTTGTAGCGGTTCGTCACGTAAGTCTTCAAAGCAACCATGTCATTCGTATAGGTGATCATGGATGCATTCTGTTTGATGGGGTCGGCGATGATGGCATCAATGCTCAACGCGTGCAGTCCATTGATAAACGAGGTCATGAAAGTCGGATTGAAATACTCCTCCACAGCCGTCCGCATGTGCGCGAGATAACGTTGCCTAAGCTCATTGTTGTTCAAAAATTTATAGAGCAACGGGCGGTTGACGTTGTTGTAGCCGAAGATGGGCGACATCGTTGCATTGAGACTTCCAACCGTTATGAATGACTCGTTACCGTCATGCTCCACCGGATGGATGCGTCCGCTTTCGAGTTCGTAATAGAAGCTATAGTCCGCGCCTTTGTTGAAATAGCTGTCGTCATCCACGAACAGATTTTCGATGGCGAGAAACCACAGCCAGTTGTCCACGGCAAAAACGTTCTCTGCCGCATCGCGGACCGTGTTCGTGGGCGTGTTGTTCAGCACGTCAATGGCGTTGATGAGCCGCATCCACGAGATGTTCGTGTTTGCAGCGTTATCGGTGCGTAAGTCATAAGTCAGCCCTGTTGCATAGGTGCTGATGTTGGTGTTGCCGCGCCAGCCGAATGCGTAAATGGAAGTGGCCGTCGGCGGATTGGGAGTGCGCCAGCGGTCGCCGTTGTTGCTGGGGAAATATTCACTGATCAATTCGCTGTTCTCCTGCTGTGCCAGCGAATAGACCCCACGATAGTTGTTGTTAAAATAAAGTTTTGCCAGACACGCCTTGGGCGAGCAGCAATACTGCGACATCAAACTGAAATACATCGGCTCGCGCATGATGGTGTTATCGCCTGCGGCATTGTTCAGATTAAAGGTGGAGTAACTCATCACATTGGCGTTGGTCACAAGGTAATCGAGTTCGACATTCAAGGACTTCTTCTGCCCGGCTCCAGTGAAAGAAGTATTGCCCTTGAATCTCGCGCCGATGGAATAGTTGGTGGCGCCGTTATCAAATGTCATCTGCGGGCAATACACATTCGTGCTGTAGGTCCGGGCCGTGGTGAGTTGCTGCGTGAACGCCGTGAGAGTCGCCTGCGTGTAAGTGATCGTGATCGTCCGCAGGAGATTCGTATCAAACAAACCAAGCGTCTGCTTCGCGCGATAATACGTCGAGGTGGCCGACTTGTTTCCCGCCGAACGCCATGGAGCGTTAGTCACATTGCCGGAGAGCAGCGTGCCGAAGTTTGTCAGCGTCGTCCACGTCGTCAGGTTGGTGGAAGTCTGCATCCACCAATCGTCGTCCTTATCGCCGTCCACTTTGAGCAGGACGACGTTGTTGGAAACCTGGATGCCGACCGAGCCATCGGCGGCGAATGATGCAGCGGGCAAGCCGCCGAGCAACGAGACAACAACCAGCACCTTGAGGGAATTCAACGTGAGTTTCATTCAAGTAATTTACTAAGGGTTACATTAAGACAACATTAAGCAAGACGCTCAACTGCCGTTTCTGGTTACACTTGGTGTGATCAGCTAACAGACGTGGAGCGAGCGTCACCTCGCTCGCAGGTGGGGCGGCAACGAATTTCCCGCCCCACCTTTTATCGGATGCTGCAACAGCCTTGAGACAACTTGGTGGTTGCACGCACTGACTTCTGGGCGAAGCTAGCTTCAGCAACAGCCAATCGCATCCGATACTAATCCAAGGCCGGATGTGATGAATTCGATGAAAGTCATACAACCCAATTGTCGCGTGCAATTCGCCGCTGAAGATGTGGCGTTCGTGCTGTCGGTTCTTGGCGCAAAACTCGGCGACTCCGAATGCCTCATCCGCCTCCTTGCTGACGAAGATTCCCGCGATCAAATCCTCGATGACCCCGCATTGCTCCATGCGCTGCTAGAACGCGGTGGCTGCTTGCGTGTGTCTTCTCACTTTTATTTCTACGTGCTGGTGAGAAATGTTTTTCGCCGCGCAGACATTGAGGATCGCGCGGTGGCGGATTACGTGGCGGAAGTGCTTGCCGAGTTTGCAAGCGCGGAGCGGAGTCGCTGCGTTGTGCCGGGGCAACAGAACCCGCTGGATTATTTCTTCGAGATCCTCGCCGCGCTTCAGACGGCGGATGAACGAACGACGTTTCACCTGCGGCTGCACATCGGTAATCACTCGCTGTTTTTGTCCGGTGTGTTTCCTGATCGAATCCGCTCACGCGCCGAGCGAAAAGGTTTTCCGGGATTAAGCTACTATGAATCCCTTGGCCGCTCGCAGTTCCGCGCAGCGGGAGATCATCGCCTCGCGCGACGATACGAACTATCCGCCATCCTTCACACGCTCTCGGAACGGTTTGAGACGACGCGCCGCTGCTTGAACGACATCTCGGAAAGATTGTTTTCAATCGGGGAAGCAGACGCCGCCGCCGGAAGAATTCTAAAACAAACTGTGTGTTGAGACGCTAGGGCGCGTCACTCCGTGCGCGCCGGGTGTGGCCAGACAAGCGACGGCGCGCGCGGAGCGACGC
>JAYUAV010000423.1:0-16758 GCA_043741175.1 Verrucomicrobiota bacterium | reverse complement strand
GCTTGGTGGAAGGAAACCCACGCCCAAGCCATGCTCAACCTGCGCGTCGCTCGCACCAACAACCTCCGGAACTCCTACTGGTCAAAAAACTGAGCGGCAGTTTCAGTCACACCCCATTCATAGAGTGGATTCAATCAATAAACGCCCTCGACGATATTTTTCTCCATCGCACCAAATGGACGGACTTCCGCCACGCCATCCCAGGCGTACGGCGCGCGCGGGGCGCGGCGAATGGCTTCGTCGCGTTCGAGGAAGCGGGGCATGAAAAATTCCTTGGTGAGCGTGGTCAATTCAACGCGGCCCCATGAATCGTATGCGACGATGTGCGACGTATTCTTGGGATCAACGACACGCAACACAGCGCGCGGTTGTGGGGCGTAGTAGGTGATCGAAAACTTGTCCTCTGGTTTCAGCGGCACGCTCGCAGCCAGACCCATAAGGGTGTTGCCGTAGGTGGGATAAAATCCAATGCGACCTTCCAGAACTTCCTCGACGATGAAGCGCACGTATTGCGGGGCCATGGTTGTGCCGCCGCAGAACACGCCGCGAATGCCCGCATCCCACAAATCAATTTTCTCCGCGAGTGCTTCAAGAAGCTTTGGCGTGGTGAACAATCCGGAGACACGACGGTTCTTGAGAATGGTCACGGCCTGATCCACGACGTGATCCATGTAGGCGCGGGCGACATCGAATTGTTTGTTCGAGATGACCTTCTTCACGAAGCGCGGGTCGAGGTCAATGAAGTAGCACGAACTGCCGCGCACATTGGCGAGGTGTTCAATGGCGAGGCGCAGACGGCGCGGACCAGTCGGGCCCATCATCAGCCAGTAATGGTTGCGCGGAAAATGTTCGTCGGAAATCTTCTCGCTGAACTCGGAGTAATCCACCTTGTAATCATTCCAGCCGATGCGTTGCTTGGGCATGCCGGTCGTGCCGCCGGTTTCAAAAATGTTGAACGGCTTGCCCTTGAATTGCGCCGGCACCCAGACCTCGGGTTGCATGTCGCGCAAGGATTCGTCCTGAAAGTGCGGGAACTTGGCGATGAGGTCGGCGAAGGAATTCACTTCCTTGCGCGGGTCGAAATTCTTCTTGGCCCAGTCGAGCCAGTAGGGGCAGCCGCTGTCGGGCGAGAAATGCCATGCGATGATTTCCTGCACATGGACATCAAGTGTTAGTTGGGCAAGTTTTTGTTTGGCAGCTTGGACTTCGGATTGGATGGACATAAAAATTGAGAATTACTTCTTCGGCAAGCCAAGACTGAGGCGAACTTCACTGCGGATCGAACCACAAGCCTTCAATGCCTCGCGCGCATCGGCTCGCGTGGCAATGTGGCCGGGGTAACGAAATTTCACTGCGTAGTTATTCAAAAGCAGCAGTGACGGATTGAACGCCGCCCAGAGAGGGTGGTGGTGGAGAAGCAATGAAACAAGAGCTGTGAGGTTATGCACCTTGGGAACCGGCAGCACTAATTCCTCCAGCCGGGCTTTTAGGTATTTCTCAACGCATTGTTGGCAATGAAAGCCAATTGAATTTGCTGTCGGCTTCCTAGTTCGCCGACGAAATTGACTGCTGGCAACATCGAAATCTTCTTCGGCGCAACGCACCCACTCGCGCGTTTCAGTTTTCATACATCACCTTGCCGCGCCCAATAACTTCCCGTGTAAAATAATCGCTGCGCTCCGTCCGCTCAGGCTTCCAAAGCAACAAGTCCATTGGAAATGGCGCACCGACGCGCGTTAACATTTGCACCACTTTTTTTGTATCCGAACCTCGAAACGGCATGACCACCACCAAATCCACATCCGAATCCAGCGTGGGTTTTCCATAAGCATACGAGCCGAACAAAATAATTTTCTCCGGGCGGAACTCGCGCGCGAGTACCCGGCAATACGTTTCAATTTGCTTGCGCGGCACGCGGCGTGTCCCATTCCACAACGGGCCGGGCACGTCGGGATGCCAGAGTTGAATGGGCTTCTGCACATTCGCGGCGCGTTCGTTTGATTTGTGGCGTTTGCCAGTCATTGCTCAGGTTTCAGTTTTGCGCGATTGCGTTCAATGCTCAAGCTGTTCTTTGGGCTCAGGCAGGAAGAATGTCGCCACGAGCGCGATGATGAAAACGGCTGTTCCAACAATGCCAGCGGCAATGGCAACCGAATCGAATGTGGTTTTCGCACCGACCATCGGGGCGAGCCAATTCGTGGTGAGAAACGCTGCGGAAGTTCCGATCATGCGCCCACCAACATTGGTGGCAAAACTGCCGCCGGTGCCGCGCAAGTGTAGCGGAAAGACTTTGGGCAGATATTCACCGAAGTAGCTGAACTGAGCCACGACCATCAGGCCGCACAGGAGAATTCCCCACTGCATCGCATCGGCGGATTGGTGGTAGAGCACCAGATAAGTCACTGGAAACAGAACCAATCCCGGCACGAGAAACAGCCGGAGCAGATTTCGTCGTGTGATAGCGACGAGCAAAAGTAACGCAAGGATGATACGTCCGATCAAGCCGCCGAGTTCTTGGTAGAGTTGAATGGTGTTGCCGCGCGCTTTGACGGCGGTGTCGAATGGTTCTTGCAGGTCGCGATTGTCGCCAAGGAGTTTTAGGATTTTCTCGCGCGCGATGACGGCTTTCTTCGCGTCGGGTTTGGACTCCGTCAACTGGACAAGATTAGTTTCCAGCAGATTGAACTTCGCGCCAAGCGTCGCTAACAGTTCTTTGTTGTCGGCTTTACGGGCGGCACGTTGGGCGATGCGAACTTTCGCGCGTTGCGCCGCAACTTCAGCGAGACCGGGAACATCCTTCTCCGCTTGGAGGAACGCGGGCATGGCGGCGAGAAGATTTGTGTTGAGCTGGCTGGCGTCAGCTTGCAACGGCTTCAAGGCGGTGCGTTGCTCGGCGAGTTCCGGCAAGCCCGGCGCGACGCGCAACGGAGTGAGTTGCAGCGCGCCGAACGCAGCGGCATACGCGCAGGCGGAGAGCAGCGCAGTCACCAGCGTCACGCGGCGGAGTTCGGGTGCGAAGAGTGCGCCGAAGCTTGGGCGTTTGAGCGTGCCAGCCAGACGACGCTCGCGCCAAGCTTGCGACTCAGGCACGAATGGCAACAGAAACGCGATGAGGATCGCGGGTACGAGTCCGGTGAAAAGCAGGTAGCGCCACGCGCCGTGCGCATTAAAAATTTCCGGCAACGGTAGCGCGGGTAACGTATTCGCGTGCGCGATAACCCAGACATTGACGCCCGTCACCAACAACCCGCCAACTGATGCGAATGCTTGTGTACTGCCCAGCACAATTTCCTTGCGACGCTTTTCTGGGAACAATTCTGCAAGCCAAGTAATCGCCGCCACGAACTCGACGCACACGCCGATGAACGTGGTGCAGCGGAAAAATATGAACCAAGGCAAGCTCGTGCTGAATGCCGCCGCCACTGGCGAAAGCGAATAGACAAAAATGCTCATCGCCATGATGCGCTTGCGTCCGAAGCGGTCAATAAGCCAGCCGCCGAGCAAACCAAACACGCCACCACAGAGCGCGGAAAGCCAGAGCATGTTGCCCGTCCATTTTGTGACGAGCGGATTATTGGCTGGCACTTGAAGCAACTCCGCGATGGCTGGCACGGCTACCAGCGGTGTCATCAGGAGTTCATAGGTGTCGAACAGAAAGCCGATGGCGGCGATGGTGATGATGAGCCACTGGGTGGTGGTGAAGCGTTTAGTTGGTGTGGTGGTCATGCGAAGAGCGGTTGTGGTAGCATCAGTAAGTGCCAGACTTTACGTCACCGTGTTCATCCGGCACTACGGCTGAAATAACTTCTTCCGAATCGTTGAGCCAAGGCGGATACAATCCGACAGCTACCGGACTCCCTTTTAACCCTATGAGTTCTTCGCGTAGCTCAGTGTGCGATTCGCCGACTGCGTGATGAAACCACGACGTTCGGCCATAAGCTTTGCGCGATGTTTCCAAGACAAGAAATTCCGAACCATCGGGAACAGCACTCAAGATTTTCTTGATGAAGGCTTCATCAACCACGCCCCGGAGTGGCAGTTGCGGCTGTTTGAACGCAATGACACAAGTTTGAGGCGGAAGCTCGCGCAAGCGAGCGGCCAAAGGCTCAAGCGAAGTAAACAGTTCAAAATCTTTCGACCCAGTTGCGTGTGAGTAACGGATGAGTACAAGAATTTCTGGGCACTCACGCAGCCAAGATTCAAGGTTCGCAAGAAAAGCTTGATCGGTTGATGAACGATAATTCACGCCTGGCAGTAAATTATTTGTTGAGCTTTATATCCAACTTCTGCGCCTCGTCCTTCGTTGCGCGAGCCTTGGTCGGGTCGGCGAAGGCGAAGAGGTGCGTGTTGGATTGCAGATAAACCGAGCCGTTGGCGACGATGGGCGTGCCATAGATCGCCGCGCCGAGATTCGCCTCGCTGATGATTTTCTTTTCCTTCATCGCCGCGAGCACTACGAAGTCGCCGTCCTCGTCGCCGACATAGACTTTGCCGTCGGCCACAAAGGTTGAGCCCCACATGTGAGCCTTCATGTCGTGTGTCCAATAAACCTTGCCGGTCTCGGCATCAAGGCAATGGACAAAGCCGGAGAAGTCGCCTACGAAGATCAAGCCCGTGTTTGGATCAAGCGACACGGTGGAGATGCTGCGGTGGATGCCGCGATATTCCCAGACCTTGGCCGTCTTGGTCACGTCGCCGGTTTTGGTGGCGTCAATGCACAATAAAATTCCCACACCTTCACCGTGTTCAGGGTCCTGACCGGTGGCGACGTAGATGCGGTTTTTCCAAAACACCGGGGTTGCGTTGATTTCGCTCACACCTTCGGCGGCGGGATACTTGATGGGTTTGCCTTCCTTATCCTGTTTGTATTCGAGTGGGTTGGCGTCGAACTTCCACGCAGTTTTGAGGAATGGACCGTCCGGGGTTGTAACTGGTTTCGCGTCGAACGAATAACACCAACCATCGCCGCCACCGAACACGATTTGTTTTTTACCATTCACCACGGCAAGCGTGGGCGAACCCCATTGGCCGTGGAAAATACGTGCGCCGATCTTTGCGTCGTCTTCGCCGAGGAATTTGCCGGTCTTTTTGTCGAGCGCGATGAAGCTGGGCGCATTGGGAGAGGGGATATTCGAGTGCGTCCAGTCCTGACCGTTGGAGGTGCAGGTGTAAATGATGTCGTCGTCAATGAGCACGGAACAATTCGCGGCGTTGTGCGGGAACACACCCATCTCGTCCATCATGTCATAGACCCAGATGATGTCTCCATCCTGCGCGCCGGGTTCGATGGGCGGGGCTTTGCGTTCGGTGGGCTTGCCGCGATCCAGCAACACGTCTTTCACAGAATACTTCGCTTCGTCCTTGAACGGGCCGTCGTTGCCGTTGGCCATGCCATTCACGTCCAGACACATCACTTCGCAACGGCTGGTAACTATGTACACATAATTGCCCTCGACGGTGGGTGAGGAGAGGATGCCGAGGCTTTCCCAATCGTTGACTTTGCCGGAAGCGAGCTTGGGCACGACGAGTTGCCAGAGGAACGCGCCGGTCTTTTCGTCGAAGCACATGAGAATGCTGCGGTCGCCATCGTGACGCTTGTCACGCGGTGGTTCATTGTTTGTGCCGATGAAAACTTTCCCGCCGGACACGGTGACATTGCCGTAACTTTGCGAGCCGATCTTGGCAGCCCACTTGAGATTCTTGATTGCGTTGGTGTTCACTTCTTCCGTGCCGGGCTTGAATTCAATCTTGCCGAAAGCGTCGGGCAATCCGCGTTGTGGGGAGTACATGTTGCGGACGTTTTGCCCGCCCCATTGCGGCCAGTCCGCCGCCGAGGCGGAAAGCACCAAGCACCAAGCACCAAGCACCAGAGAAGTTCCAAGGATCAAGGGTAAAGTTTGTCGGAAAGAGAGTGGCGAACGCATCCCACCAACATCGGCAGGGTTAGTCGGTATAATTTTCATCGTGTTTATAGACTCGGCATGAGCGGTCTGGATTCAGATAAATTTTCATGGGACGGCTCGGCAGTAGGTTGACATCAAATACGGCACTGCGTCCATCCGCTTTTCATCCGCCCATCGCCCCTGATTTGCGCGGCGACGGCTTGATTGTTCACGCTTCATTGTTCATTCTGGCATCACTGTGAATTTACCCGAGCATCGCAAGGCGATTGACAAGCTGGACACGCAGATCGTCCGGTTGCTCAACGAGCGCACGAAGCACGTCCTCGCCATCGGCGAAATCAAACTCAAGGCGGGCGAGGAAATTTACGCGCCGCATCGCGAACTCGCCGTGTTCGCCCGCGTCTGCAAACAGAACGCCGGGCCGATCACCAACGAATCGCTCCGCGCCATTTATCGCGAAGTCATGTCCAGCGCGTTGTCGTTGGAGAAATCGCTGACCATCGCGTATCTTGGACCGGAAGCCACGTTCACCCATCAGGCGGCGATCAAGCGTTTCGGCGCGAGCTTGAATTATGCGGCGCAAAAGACCATCGCGGACGTTTTCACCGAGGTTAGCAAGAGCCGCGCGGATTACGGCGTCGTGCCCGTGGAGAATTCCACCGAAGGCGTCGTCACGCACACGCTCGACATGTTCGTGGACAGCGATCTCAAAATCGTTTCGCAGATCGTGCTCAAGGTGCAGCAATGTCTGATGAGTAATTCGCCGCGCAAGGCGATCAAGAAACTCTACGTGCATCCACAATCACTCGCGCAATGTCGCGGTTGGTTGCAAGCGCACTTGCCGCGCGTTGAGATCGTGGAGACGTCGTCGAATGCGCGTTCGGCGGAGCTTGCGGCTAAGGAAAAAGGTGCGGTGGCTATCGGCGGTTTGCTCGCGGCGGAGAAATACGGCCTCGAAGTTCTAGAGCAGGACATTCAGGACAATGCGGCCAATGCGACGCGCTTTCTCGTGCTCGGTCGCAAATGCAGTCCGCCCACCGGCAACGATCGCACGAGTTTGATGGTGAGCATCAGCGACAAGGTTGGCGCGTTGCATCATTCGCTCGCGGCGTTCCGGCGTTATCGCATCAATCTCACCAAGATCGAATCGCGACCCAGCAAGCGGAAGGCGTGGGAGTATTACTTCTTCATTGATTGCGACGGCCATGTGGAAGACGCGAAGGTGGCTAAGGCCATTGCGCTGCTTGGCAAGGAATGCAGCTACGTGAAAGTCCTCGGCTCGTATCCAAACGCGGAATAGGTGGAGCGCCGAGCATTGCTCGGCTGGGCGTTACCCTTTTGCGACGAGAGGAAATTTTTCCGGATGAACCACACGCTCTAAATCCAAATCCACGTCCAATTCCGGCCAGTAGAGATGGTCGCCGTGATGCAGTTCCACATTGAAAAGTTGTTGGAACGTAGCGGCGCGAAACCACGGGAAATCAGCGAAGGCCAAAAAATACTCGCGATCAATCACCATCAGCCAGAAGCCGTGGGTGGAGACATTCAGGACTTCAGGTGTTGAAATGTTTGTTCCAGGAATCTCGGATTTCATTTTGTCGTTCCTCCACGATATGCAGCAGCTCGTTCAGCTCTGTCGCGCTCAAACCTTTATTCAAGGCGAGTTCAATTTTTGGTTCAATCCAGTATTTAGCCTCCCCATCAGGCGAAATGACGTGAACGTGCATTCTCGTTTCTTCGCGTGAGAAGAAATAAAAGCGGTAGTTACGATACCGGAAAATCGTCGGACTCACGCGCCCAGATTAACACTGGCTTTTGAAAGCGCAATCGCGGCAAAGGTTCAGTTGTCTGCCTTGCGCTTGCGCCACAACGTCGCCGCCAAAGTTCGGAACACGAAGACCACGGTAATAAACACACTCAGCGTCGCGAGCAAACGATCCGGCGGCACTGAACCTTTTCCTCCGATGCGCGCGCCGAAGAAAATCGTTTCACCCTTACCGGGGAACGGCGCACTGGATTGGACGAAGCCCGACGCCATCACGCCTTGCGAAATGCCCGAACTGGCCACGCGGAAAATCGGGATGCCGTATTCTGCCGCGCGCACTGGAGCGATGCGGGCGTGTAATTCGTGTTGATGCTGTCCCCAAGTCTCGACATCCATCGTGGGCACGATAAGCATTTGCGCGCCTTGGCGGACGAGGGCGTCGGTGACGCGGGTGTAGCTCAGGTCGTAACAGATGCAGATGCCGATCTTGCCCCACGGCGAGTCCCAGACTTTTTGTTCCAGCGCGGGCAGGCCGTCCTTGAAGAACTGGATGGGCACGCTCTTGACCTGCTTGAAAACGACTTCGCCATTCGTGCTGATGACGAAGGCGGTGTTGTAGTAGTTGGTATCGCCGAGCGGTTGTTTGCCGCCGACGATGAGGAACTTTTGGTTCGTGCGACACCAATCCTTGAGTGCGTCGGTGGGCTCGCCGTCCAGGGTGTATTCGGGGAGGACGACGAGGTCAACATTCGTGGCGCGAAGCAGCCAGAATGATCGGCCCTTCTCAGGAAGCACCGCCGCCTTTGCTAGTGATTTTTCAATTTGGTGATCTTCAGGAAACTCCATCTGAATTCCAGCGGCTACAAAAGTTGGTTTCGTAGATTTCAGCTTCGCTAGGGCCGGAAGCAACAACACAGCCAGCACAACGATGATTGCGATAACAACCAAGAGTTCTAAAAGAGTAAATCCGCGTTTGCCGCCTTTCGGTTCAGTGCCAATAACCAAAAAACAGGCCGCGAACGCAGCTATTAAAAAGCCAATCCCAAATACGCCGATAAATTTCCATGGTAAGGCTGACCACTCCGCAAACGCATATCCCACGTTCAGCCACGAGAATTTCAGGTAGTAAAGTTCGCTGCGGAAGTATTCGAGGCCGGTCCAGAAGAACGGCGTGAGGAACGCCGCGCGTTTCAATCCGAACGTCACGATGGCGAGATGCGTGAGCACGACAAACAGCGCCAGCCACAACGCCAACACCAACCAAAGGGCAATCGCCGCCGCACCGAAGATGTTCCAGAAGAATCCCAGTTGCGGCGCAAAGCACGCGAAGCCCGTCACCAGTGCCACATAGAAACATTGCCGCGTGGTGCGCAGTCGCGCGAGTTGCACGAGACAGACCACGTAGCCGATGATGGCGAATGCCAGCAGACTAGATTGCGCGGGAGTGTAGGCGACGTGAAAGCAAGCCACCGCAGTGAGCGCGAGCAGTCCAGCCTTACGCCAAGTGATCGGTGCAGTGATGGAGGTTGTCTCAGTTGCCTGACTCATGGTGCGATTGGCTCGACGTTAGCGAAGTCGTCGGGAGATTCCAGTTATTCCGTAGGGCGTGTCTTCAAAATAGAGTTCTGAGTTTCAGCACCGGAGGTGCGAGAAGAAGTTAGCCCACGGCGCGAGCCGTGGGACAGGCGGACAAAATCCACAAGCCCCGGAGGGGCGAAAGAAAATCACGATCCCAGTGAAGAATCTGTCGCCCCTCCGGGGCTTGTGGATTTTAACAACTCAACCCACGGCTCGCGCCGTGGGCTAACTTCTGTCGCTGCTCCGCAGCTAAAACTAATTTTGAAGAAACACCCCAGAACCTCAAACCACCACGCCCGGCTTGGCCAAAACACTCATAGCGTAACGTCCCGCGCTGCGGCTCAGTTTTATCTGCGCGTTGAAAGCTTGTGAGAGATTCGCTGAATTGAGCACGCCAGATTTTTTACCCGCTGCCATCAGGCATCCGCTCTTGAGCAGCAATACATGCGTGAACGCGGGCATGATTTCCTCCACATGATGCGTCACCAGCACGAGCGTCGGTGCGTTTTTCCGTCGGCCAAGCCGTTGGATGAATTGGAGAAAATGTTCACGCGCGGCGGGGTCGAGTCCGGCGCAAGGCTCGTCGAGGATCAGAAGTCGCGGCTGCGCCATCAACGCCCGCGCGATGAGCACGCGTTGGCGTTCACCTTGCGACAGAACACGCCACGGACGCTCGGCCACGTAAGCACATTCCACCTGACGCAACAATCTCGCCGCGCGCAACCGATCCGAGCGTGGCGGCGTGTGCCAGCAATCAATCATCGCGTGTTTGCCGCTCGCCACGGTGTCGAGTGCAGGTTCGTCCTCAGCCATCATCTGGCGCACGGACGAACTCACGAGACCGATCTGTTTGCGAAGCTCACGCCAGTCCGCCGCGCCGTAGCGTTCGCCAAGCACAGAGATTTCTCCATCCGTCGGCATCAGGTAACCGGTGAGCGCACTGAGCAGCGAGGTCTTGCCTGAACCATTCGCGCCGAGCATGACCCAGTGTTGCCCCGGCATCACGCGCCATGAAACATTGCGAAGAATCTTTGTCCCATCGCGCCGAATCGAGAGATTTTCAATTTCCAAAATAGGTGTCTTTGAGCGTGTCTTGTTCATTTGATTTCCGCCCAAAGGGGTTTCAAATCTTCATCGGCCAGAGCCATCGCGCGCATCTCTTTTTCCCCGCCGATCTCTGACGCGCGTTTTAACCAACGGCGCGCTTCGTCCAATTGATCAAGCTGGCACGCGTAGCAGGCGAGATTGAACGCGATGACCGGCTCGTCAGGAAACTGGTCAGCTATCGGCTCAAGAAATGCCAGTGCCTTGTCCAGTCCGCCGCTCTTCGCGCGGCGTAACGCATACGCACAATGCAGCCAGCCCGCTGCGTCGTTGGGCAACACGGCAACGATGACCTGCGCGGTCGCGAGTGCGGCGTCCCATTTCTTTTCCTCGGCGTCCAGACTCCAGCGCAATTCCAGCACGAGCGGGTGATGAAGATTCTCCGGCGAGATTGATGCGAGTTCCGCGCGAGTCTCGACGCGATTGCCCAGTTCAAGCCAGCCCACCGCCGCATTGTAGTGATGGGCGTCCGGTGCGAGCAGCGGTTTCATGGGGGCAGTGTAGAAACTGCATCTTCATCAAGCAACGTCCCGCTCAACATCAAAACTTCCGATGCTACGCCAAAGTATTTCAATTCACATTCCCGCCATGCGTTGAGTAGTGTTGCGCCGGAATGAATCCTGAAACGTCAGACAACGGATCACGCACCGCGCGCGGCTTTTGGTCGCTCATCGCCACGCAGTTTCAAGGCGCGTTCAGTGACAACGTCCTCAAGAATCTTGTCGTCTTCATGATGCTGGGCGCGGGGTTGACGCTCGCGGAGAAACATCGCATCGGCGAACTCGTCAGCGCGCTGTTCTCGCTGCCGTTCATTCTCTTTTCGATGGCGGGCGGCTTCCTTGCCGACCGTTACAGCAAGCGCACGATCATGATCGGCGTGAAAGTCTTCGAGATATTCGTGATGTTGATCGCACTAGCGGGATTGATTCTGCAACAACTCCCGCTTTTGCTGGCCTGCGTGTTTCTGATGGGAACTCACAGCGCGTTCTTCGGCCCGTCCAAATACAGTTCGCTGCCGGAGTTGTTGCCGGAGAAAAAACTTTCCTGGGGCAACGGCGTGCTCGAACTCGGCACGTTCATGGCCATCATCCTCGGCACCGTCACCGCCGCATTGCTCGCGGAAAACTTTCGCGGTTCACACGGCTGGTCCGGCGCGATCCTCGTCGCGCTCGCTGTCATCGGCCTCGTCACCAGCTTTGGTGTCACACGCATTCCGGCGGCGAATCCTGCGAAGAAATTCAAAGTGAATTTCTTCACGGACTTCGTTGCCAGTTTGAAGATCGCGCGCGGTGATCGCTCACTCACTCTCGCGATTGTTGGCAACACCTACTTCTCTTTCCTCGGCGCTTTGATCCTGCTCAATCTGTTCTTCTACGGCTCGGACGTTCTCGGCGTTTCCGAAACCAAGATCGGCATGCTCAACGTCGCGCTCGCCATCGGCATCGGCGTGGGCAGCATGGCGGCGGGCTATCTCTCCGGCGGCAAGATCGAATACGGACTCGTGCCGCTTGGCGCAGTCGGCATGGCTGTCGCATGTTCGCTTCTGGTGTCGTCGAGTGTCTTGCTTCCGGGCGCGATGGTGTTGCTGGCATCGCTCGGATTCTTCGGCGGCTTTTTCATCGTGCCGGTTTCTGCGCTACTTCAACATCGGCCTGACAAAGCGCGCAAAGGCGAACTACTCGCGGCGGCAAATCTCCTGTCATTCGTCGGCGTGTTCGTCGCTTCCGGCATGCATTACATTCTTACGGAGTTCGCGCATCTCACTCCACGCGGCATTTTCTTTGTGGGCGGAATGTTCACCATCGCCGGTGCGATCTACGCGCTCTGGCTGCTGCCCGATGCCTTCCTGCGATTCATTTCATGGCTTGCCACGCACACGATCTATCGCATCAAAGTGCTGGGGCGCGACAACATCCCGGCCAAAGGCGGCTCGCTCTTTGTCTGCAATCACCTCTCACTCGCCGATGCCGCGCTGCTGCAAGCGGCGGTGGATCGTCCTGTGCGCTTCATCATGCTCAAGGCGATGTACGACAAGCCTGTCATCGGCACCTGGGCGAAACTCACCGGCGCGATTCCCATCTCCTCCGAACTCCGCCCGCGCGATATGATCAAATCACTCCAAACCGCGAGCGACGCTCTGAGGAACGGCGAGGTTGTTTGCATCTTTGCCGAAGGCCAGATCACACGCATCGGACAAATGATGCCTTTCCGGCGCGGCTTCGAGCGCATCATGAAAGACGTGGACGCGCCGATCATTCCCGTCGGATTGGATGGCGTGTGGGGAAGCATCTTCAGTTTTGAGGGACACAAGTTTCTTTGGAAGTGGCCGAAGCAAATCCCGTATCCGATCACGGTGAACTTCGGCAAACCCATGCCGCCGACCGCCACGCCGACTGACGTGCGCCAAGTCGTGCAGGAACTTCTTGCTGAAGCGTGGTTGGAACGCAAAGCCCGGATGCGCCCGCTGCATCATTCGTTTGTGGTCTCTGCTCGCCGCCGTCCGCGTCGCATCGCGATGGCTGATGCGACCACGCCCGCTGTCACATTTGGCGGCGCGTTGACGCGAAGTATTCTGCTAGCGCGTCGTCTGAAAAAAGTTTGGGCCGGACAGAAGATGGTCGGCTTGATGTTGCCGCCGAGCGTTGGCGGCGCGTTGGCGAACTGGGCTGCGCTCTTCTGCGGCAAAGTGCCGGTGAACTTGAATTACACGTTATCCGAAGAATCCTTCGCCTCCTGCGCGAAACAATGCGAACTCAAGACCGTCCTCACCTCGCGCGCTTTCATCGAGAAGGTGAAACTGAAACTGCCGGGTGAAGTTTTTTATCTCGAAGACGTGATGCAGTCCGCGTCCTCCGTTTGGAAAAAGCTGACCGCTTTGTTCATGGCGCGCTGTGTGCCTGTCGCGTGGATTGATTGGGCAATCGGCAATCGGCAATCAGCAATCGGTAATCCAATCGACGAACTCGCCACCGTCATCTTCTCCAGCGGCAGCACCGGTGAACCCAAAGGCGTGATGCTCTCGCACTACAACGTCGGCTCGAACCTCGAACAACTCGGCCAGACTTTCGCGTTTGGCGGCAGCGACAAAGTCCTCGGCGTGCTGCCGTTCTTCCACTCGTTCGGATTCACCGGCACGCTCGCGTTGCCTGCGGTGCTGGGCATTGGCGTTGTGTATCACGCCAATCCACTCGATGCGAAAACCATCGGGCCGCTCGTCGCCGATCACGAAGTCACGTTCGTTCTCGCCACGCCGACATTCCTGCAACTCTACATGCGCGGCTGTTCGCCCGAACAATTCGGCAGCGTGCGCCTCGTCGCCGTGAGCGCGGAAAAATTGCCGGAGCGACTCGCCACCGCGTTCGAGGAACAATTCGGCATCCGCCCCTTCGAGGCGTACGGCTGCACAGAATGTTCGCCCGCCGTCACAGTGAACACGCACGACTTCCGCGCCGCTGGTTTCTGGCAAGTCGGAGCCAAGCGCGGCAAGATCGGTCATCCGCTGCCCGGCATCTGCGTGCGGATTGTTGATCCCGCCACGCACGCGTCTGTCCCGATGGGTCAACCAGGATTATTGCTCGTGCGCGGCCCGAACGTGATGCTTGGTTATCTCGGCAACCTGGAGAAGACCACCGAAGTTTTGCGCGACGGCTGGTATTCCACCGGTGATGTTGCCGCGCTCGATGAAGACGGCTTCCTGCAAATCACAGATCGCCTGAGCCGCTTCAGCAAGATCGGTGGCGAGATGGTGCCGCACATCAAGGTGGAGGAGAAGTTGCACGAACTCGCGGGCGTGACCGAACACACGTTCGTCGTCACCAGCATCGCCGATGAAAAGAAAGGTGAACGGCTGATCGTCCTGCACAAACTTGCGGAGGACAAACTTCAACCCGTGCTGGAAAAACTCACCGCCAGCGATCTGCCGAATCTCTGGAAGCCCAAGGCGGACTTCTTCGTGAGAATGGAAGTGTTCCCGATGCTCGGCACGGGCAAGCTGGATTTGCGGAAGGTGAAAGAACTCGCGCAGAAAAATTCATACACGGTCGCAGTTGGATGAGTGGTTGCGTACAGTGATGGCCGACGAGGAAGACTTCGCCCAATCCGCGCTCAAGGCTGGCCTCGCCTATCCGCAACTCATCGAACGCATCATCCGCACGGGAGTAAAGACGGTGCGGGAGTAATGAAGCCATTTTCACGGGTGTGCCTGCTACTGGCTCAGTTCTTTGAGCAGCATCTGTTGAAAAAGTTCATACACGACGCTGCGGCGTTCGGCAAAGATGCAGAAGAAGACCCGCACGCCACCAATCAATTGCTCGCGGTAAATGACCCGGTGGCCCGCAACGCGCAAACGATGATAGCCGCTCAACTTGCCCTCCAATATCTTCCGATCATCCGCGTCTTGCGCCAGCGACTTGATAGCCTGCGTGAGCGCGCGTCGCGGAACGGGAGCGAGGGAGCGGACAAATTCTCTGACTTGCGGGGCAACCTCAACTTTAGTCCTCATCCAGTGACTCGACCGGTTTGAACTTCGTCTTGCCAGTCTCGAAATCGCGGATGGCTTTCATCGTCTTTGGATTACCCAAAATCTCTAGCGTCTCCAGCATCGCCTCAAGCCGGTCGCGAGAGATGAGATAGGCCACGGTGCGTCCGCGATTGGAGATGGCGAGCGAGCCGGACGTTTTCAAGCCGCGAACGATTCTCGGCAAGTCACGCTTGGCCCTAGCGATTTCCATGGTTTCGATCATGGCGTAAACCTAAACGCCGCCCTGATTAACGCAAGGCGAGTTTCTTTTGCGGCAGGCTCAGGCCGCGAAGAATTTCTGGATTTCCTTCACCACTTCCACGAAGCGATCTACTTCGGTTTTGGTGTTGTAGAAATAGAAGCTCGCGCGGGCGGTGGATTCCACGCCGAGCTTGTGCATGAGCGGTTGTGTGCAGTGATGGCCGCCGCGCAACGCCACGCCACCCTGATCCGCCAGCGTGACGACGTCGTGCGCGTGAACATCTTTGAGTAGGAAACTCACGAGGCCGGCGCGTCCGGTCTTCGGGCCAAAGAGACGGATGTTCTGCAACGCAGCAAGCTGGTCGTAGGCGTAGTTGGCGAGTTCTTGATCGTGCTTCCAGATGTTTTCGCGACCGATGGCGTCGAGGTAATCCATCGCGGCGTGCAGACCAATCGGGCCGGAGATGTCCGGCGTGCCGGCTTCAAAGCGGTGTGGTGCGGATTTGAATTCTGTTTTGTCGTAGCCCACGGTCAGGATCATTTCGCCGCCGCCCTGATACGGCGGGAGTTTTTCCAAAATTTCCTGTCGCCCGTAGAGCGCGCCGATGCCGGTCGGGCCGCAAATCTTGTGGCCGCTGAACGCGAAGAAATCGCAGCCGATGGCCTGCACGTCCACGGTCATGTGCCCGGCGCTTTGCGCGCCGTCCACGAGCGTGACGATGCCGAGCTTCCGCGCGCGCGCGCAAAGTTCGGCGACGGGATTCACGACGCCCATCGAGTTCGAGATGTGAACCATCGAGAGCAACTTCACCTGTGAGGTGAGCAGAGCGTCGAGCTTGGAGAGATCAAGCGTGCCTTCGTCGCCGGTGACGGGGATGTAGGCGACTTTCGCGCCGGTCTTTTGCGCAAGCAACTGCCACGGAACAATGTTGCTGTGGTGCTCGGCTTCGGTGAGCAGGATGACATCGCCGGACTTGAGATGTTTCGCGCCCCAGGTGCTGGCGACGAGGTTGATGCCTTCGGTGGTGCCGCGCGTCCAGATGATTTCGTCGGCGTTGCGGGCGTTGATGAACTTGGCGGCGCGGGCGCGGGCGGCTTCAAACGCAATCGTCGAGCGGTTGCTCAATTCGTGGATGCCGCGATGGACGTTGGCATTGTCGTGTTCATAATAATGCACGAGCGCGTCAATTACCGCACGCGGCTTCTGCGATGTGGCGGCGTTGTCGAAATAGATCAGCGGCTTGCCGTGGACTTTTTGGTCCAGAATCGGGAAGTCAGCGCGGAGTTTTACCCAATCAACTGTGGCAGGCGTATTCATTTTAACGGGTTAAAGAAATGATAAAAACCGCGCGCGCTTAGTCCGGTCTTCAACGCCTCGTCTTCCGACCAAAGCTGACCAGAAAGATGCAACGTCAGCGCGACGTAGGGTGTGTCTTTGGAGTCAATGCCTTTGCAAAGCCGCCAAGCCTCCATCCAATTCCCGACAGAAATATCCTGTTCGTGAACCAGAGTCAGTTGATTGAGCAGCGTGTGCAGGGCAGTCAGCAAATCGCTTTCGGGGAGGTGACTGGCGCGCAGCAGTCGTTCCTTGTGTTTGAACAATTCGATGAACAGAAAGTGCGGAGCGAAGAGTTGCGGGTGACCTCCGAGACCGATGCTTTCGCGCAAATCACCACGCCCGGCGAGCA
>JAYUAV010000422.1:0-3077 GCA_043741175.1 Verrucomicrobiota bacterium | reverse complement strand
GTCTGACGATGACGAACGACGCGTTCGCCAAACTCTTCGGTCGTCCGCCACGCAAACCGGAATCCAAGCTCACGCAACAGGACATGGACCTCGCCCGCTCCATCCAAGACGTGACGGAGGAAATCATGTTCCGCATGGCGAAGCATGTGCGGCAGCAAACCGACCTGAAGAATCTCTGTCTTGCGGGCGGTGTGGCGCTCAACTGCGTGGCGAACGGAAAGATTCTGCGCGAAGGGATATTCGATAACATCTGGATTCAACCTGCGGCAGGTGATGCGGGCGGCGCGCTCGGCGCGGCGTTGTTTGCGTGGCATCAGGTGTTAGGTAACGAGCGTGAAGCCGATGGGGTGCATGATTCGCAACGCGGCTCATATCTCGGTCCGGATTTCTCGCGCGACGAAATCCACGCTTACCTGACGAAGAACAACATTCCGTTCACCGAGTTGAGCGACGCGGAATTGCCGGAGAAGATTGCTGATCTCATCCATGCGGAGAAAGTTATCGGATGGTTTTATGGGCGGATGGAATTTGGCCCGCGCGCGCTGGGCGGCCGGAGCATCATCGGCGACGCGCAGTCATCAAAGATGCAGGAGGTGATGAATCTCAAGATCAAGTTCCGCGAAAGTTTTCGGCCCTTCGCGCCAAGCGTGCTGCGCGAGAGAGCGGCTGAGTGGTTCGACTTAAAGGAAGAAAGCCCCTACATGCTGCTGGTCGCTCCGGTGAACAAATCGCGTCAGCGCGAGATGACGGCAGAAGAGCAGGGGAGGTTCGGCCTGGAAAAGCTGCTGGCAATCCGCTCCACGATTCCCGCCGTGACGCATGTGGATTATTCCGCACGCGTGCAAACCGTGACGGAAGACCACAACCCGATGTATTACCGCACGATCAAAAAGTTTGACGAGAAGTACGGCTGCCCGGTCATCATCAATACGTCGTTCAATGTGCGCGGCGAACCCATCGTCGGCACGCCGGAACATGCCTACCTCTGCTTCATGCGGACGAACATGGATTACCTGCTCGTCGGCAATTTCTTGCTGGAAAAGAAAGACCAGAAGCCACTCGATAAGGACATCAACTGGCTCAAGGAATTTGAATTGGACTGAACGATGAACATCCGCGAAGACATCAAGCAACTGAAGACCAGCGACCGCGACTTGCGGAAGTTCGGGTTGATGGTCGGCGGCGTGTTCGCCGTGCTGGGGCTGCTATTCCTTTGGCGACACAAAGCGCACTATCCCTATTTCCTCTGGCCGGGTGTGGTGCTGGTTTTGTTCGGCGCGATTTTCCCGCGCGGATTGAAGTGGATTTACATCGCATGGATGAGCGTGGCGTTCGTGCTCGGATTCGTGATGGCGCACGTCATTCTCGCGGTTCTGTTTTACCTCGTCATCACGCCCATCGGCTTGCTGGCGCGACTGGTGGGTAAGGATTTTCTCAGCCTGAAACTGGATCGAGCGGCGAAGAGCTATTGGATTCCGCGTGGATCAAAAACAAAATCCGCCGCCGACTACGAACGCCAGTTCTGATTCAATCCTGCTTCGGGTTCGTCGGTTTGAATTGGACGTTTTGAATAGAGAGCGGCTGCCGATTCCTTGTCACTGTGAACAGTCGCCGCCCCAGTTCGTGTGCCCGCGCATTCAACTCCTCCGCCTCGCGTGGTGCGAGGTGACGACCATTGTTCAACTCCCACAAGCCGAGCCAATGTTGAAAATGTTCAGCTTCCAATCCGAGCGACATGTGCGCCCCGGCGAACCCACCGCGATACCGCGATTGCCCGCCAGTTTGCAGTGCCCAGAAGTCCGCGATCTTGTCCAGATGCGCTGGCCAATCCTGAATGTGTGAATTGAAGATCGGCCCGAGCACCGCGTGCTGGCGCGCGTCCACGTAAAACGTCTTGATGAGTTTTAAGATGCCGTCGTGGCCGCCGAGGCGGTCATAGAGTGAAGCCATTGAATCGCTCATTTGCCTCCCACCACCTTATCCCATTCGGCTTTCACGCCACGCAGTTGAATCCACTCTTGCAAGTCCGCTTGATTGATTCGTGCCGATGACACGTTGAGCATGGTCCGAATGTCGCGAAGATGTTTGTCTGAGCCACCCTCACGATAGAATTCCAGCTTGCGAACGATGACATATTCCGGCGGCGCGAGCGTGATGGTTTCGCCGCTGAATTCCGTTTTGCACGCATTACGAAAGGCCCACGCATTGAACTCATCGCGACCAGTGGTGTAGAGGTCAGCTTTGAACCCCGTGTCTGCGTGGATCAAATTAAATTGCCCTTTCTCCAAGCGGGCAATTTCAGCGGCAATAGCGTCCGCTGGTGGCACATAAAATTCCGGCGCGGGAAATGCCCCGATCAAACGCGGGATGTCGGTGTGACGCAGGAACACCACTAGGTCCAGATCGTTCGTGAAGCGAGGTTCACCGTAGAGAATCGCCGCGACTCCACCGCCGACAATGTAGCGGATGCCCAACTCGTTCAGCGGGCGGAGAAACAGCAGGGAAAGATCAGCTTCGGGCATGGCTGAAAATGCGCGTCACTTCGGAGTTCACTTGAACGTCCGTCCAATCGGGATGCTGCGTGCGCAGCCACGCTCCTTTCATCCGGCGTGCCGACCAATACATCTGCTCGGCAATCTCCAGTCGGCGACCGGGCGTCATCCGCCGGTAGATCGAGATCTGCTCGGAGCTGGGATCGTCATCCGATGTGCGACCTCGAACTAGAACCGCATCGCGCAACTCTGCCGCGCCCGATTGGGCTTCGGGATAGTTGATGCTGCGATCTGTGGCGTTCACAAGACAACCCTACCGACACGATGTAAAACCGTCAATCTGGGGTTCAGCCGAGCAGACTCTTCGCCTTCGCCAGCGCTTCATCCAACTTGCTCGCGTCTTTGCCGCCGCCGCGGGCGTTGTCGGGTTTGCCGCCGCCTTTGCCGCCGACGATGGGCGCGATGGCTTGGATGATTTTGCCCGCATGAACTTTCGCGGTGAACTCGGGCGAAACGGATGCGACCAATGCAACCGTTCCATCCGTCACACCGCCGAGGACGACTACGCCCTTGAACTGGCTCTTG
>JAYUAV010000421.1:0-6121 GCA_043741175.1 Verrucomicrobiota bacterium | reverse complement strand
TCTATCGCTCGACCAACGGCTTTGGCTTCGGCAATCCCATCTCTGTTGGAAATCTCACGAGCCTCTCCTTTTCTAATCTCGCGGTGAACACGGATCACTACTTCCGAGTCGCAGCGGCCAACGGCGGCGGCGAATCCATGGCTTCCGAAGTGGTCGCCTGCCGCGCGCCTTCGACCAACGGCGCAGCAAAAATTCTGTTTGTGAATGCGTATGATCGTTTTGAGCGCACGCAGAATCTGCGGATGGATTTGTCCGTGGAAAATTACAATCCGCCCGATGCCAGCGGCTCGATTGAGCGCGTGTTCGGCGCGTGGAACAACTCCTTCGATTACGCCGTGGCGCACGGCAAAGCACTCGCTGCGTCAGGTGCGATCTTTGATTCGTGCCAGAACGAAGCCGTGAGCGCGGGCACGGTGGCACTCTCCAATTATTCCATCGTCATCTGGGCGAGCGGCAATGAATCCATCGCGGATGAAACATTCAGTGCCACGGAACAAACCCGCATCACCACGTTTCTCGCAGCGGGCGGCGCATTGTTCGCATCGGGAGCGGAGATCGCTTACGACTTGGATCAAGCCTCCGGCCCGACGCCGGGTGATCGTGTGTTCATCAACAGCCAACTTCACGCTGATCTCGGTGCTGATGTGAATAACAACGCTGCGAGTTTCACCGTCACACCCGCAGGCGGTGGAATGTTTGTCGGCAAATCAAACGGCGTATTTGATGACGGCTCGAAAGGAATCTATGCCGTGCGCGCTCCAGACAAGCTCACTGCCAACGGCCCGGGCGCGGCGGCAGCGTTGAATTACGTCGGCGGACTCGGCGGCGCAAGCGCGGTGCAATACGATGGTTCCGCAGGCGGCGGACGCGTGTTGCTCATGGGATTCCCCTTTGAGACGATTACGAGTGCCACCGTTCGCACGCAATACATGGGAACGGCAATTGCTTTTCTGAGCCTACCGATCGTCACCAATGCTCCGCCGGCCATTGCGCCTCAACCTACTTCACAGTTCGCGATCCAAGGCTCGAACGCGACGCTTTCCGTCAGCGCATTCGGCACGGCCCCTCTCGCCTATCAATGGCGTTTCAACGGAGTCAACATTTCCGGCGCGACAAATTTTCTATTCACGCGCTCAAATTGTCAGCCTGCAGTTTCAGGTAACTACGTCTGCGTGGTGACGAACGCTTTCGGCGCGGTGACGAGCCAAGTCGCTTTGTTAGAGGTGGGAATCCTTTTGACCCAAAACTTGTATGCCGACAACTTCGATGCGAACACCGCTGCGAACTGGACGACGACTCGCAGTTCGACAGACACACGCATCACGTTCAACTGGGATTACTCACTCATCGGCATCGCCACCGCGCCCAACTCAGTTGGCGGCACGACGCGCGGACTGCGATTGGAAGCGAACCTGATCAATACGAACGTCGCCGCCGTCAGCGTGTCGCCCATCGGGCAAAACTTTGGCGGAAATTACCGGCTGCGTTTCGACATGTGGGTCAATGCCAACGGGCCATTTCCCGCAGGTGGTAATGGTTCAACAGAACACTTCACGGCGGGCGTCGGCACCACAGGCAGCAACGTTCAGTGGAACACCGGTTCGGCAGATGGCGTGTGGTTTGCCACTGATGGTGAAGGTCAAGCCACGGATACTTCAGCCACGTTGCCCGACTGGCGCGCTTATGTGGGAACAGCGTTGCAGCAGACCAATAGCGGCGTGTGGCTTGGCGGTAGCGAACCGAACGTGCGCGGCAACGGTCATCCGTATTACGCCAGCGCATTTCCCGGTGGCCAGACTGCACCCGCATTTCAGCAGGCAAATTTCCCGCAACAAACGGGTTCGCTCGCTGTCGGCACGGTTGGGTTCGCCTGGCGCGATGTCATCATCAACAAAACAGGCAACACTGTTGAATGGTCTATTGATGGATTGAAGATCGCGGCCATCACCAATGTATCTCTCTCAGCCAGCAACATTTTCCTCGGCTACTGGGATTCATTCGCCTCGCTCTCTGACAACACGAATCTCAGCTTTGGCCTCATTGATAACGTGCGGGTCGAGCGGTTCGTCACGAACGTGCCGCCCTATCTCACCGCGCAACCTCAAAGTGTGATCGCGCCAGTCGGCAGCAACGCAACGTTCAACGTCACGGCAGGCGGCACTGCCACACTTGTGTATCAGTGGCGATTGAACGGAACAGACATCTCAGGCGCGACGAGCAGCAGCTACACGCGACTCAACGCGCAGGTTGCCCATGCAGGAAATTATTCCGTTGTAGTGACAAATACGAGTGGTTCGGTGACCAGTTCCGTGGCTGCATTGACGCTCACGCCGACCGCGCCGTTGCAGTTCATTTCCATCGCACGGCTTCCCGATGGACGAGTTCAACTTGGTTTGAGTGGCGAGGCGGGCTTCAATGTGCAACTCCGCACCTCAACAAACCTGACGACGTGGTCTGTGTTGACAAATCTGGCGAATCCATCGGGTTCACTCAGCTTCACCGACGCGCCGCCCGTGAGTGTTCCGAATCAATTCTACCGCGCGCAATACTGAAACGGAGCGCCGAGCATTGCTCGGCAAGTTGCAGCAGTGAAAGGCCGAGCCGAGCGATGCTCGGCGCTCCGCTAAGGAATCAGCGGCCCGCCCAAATTCATATCCTCCGGCAGCGGTGCGAACTCGCGAATCTTTTTCCAGAGCGGCTCGAAGTCTTTGTTCACATCACCACTTAAACAGTCTGTGATCTCATCCGCAGCGTCGGGATATTTATCAATCACTTGTTTGAACGAGAAGTTCGGATCGTAGAACGCATAGACCAGCTTGCGCATGTTCTCGATCCCTTTGCGCATACACAGCGCATAACACTCAAACTGCTTCGGCGAAAAATCTTTTTGCATTAACGCAAGGTGAACATCCTCGCCCGCCATCACGCCGCTCTTGAGCGCGAGCAACAGTCCGCTGCTGAACACGGGATCAAGAAAACAAAATGCGTCGCCCAACAGCAGCAACCCTTCGCAGCCGCAGTGCCGCGAGTGAAAGCTGTATTCGCTCGTGATGAAATACTCGCCCGTGCTTTCGCCGACGGAGAGATGATCCTTGATCCAGAGATTCTCGCCGACTTCACGATGGAAGATGGCCTTCGGATCCTTGATGCCGCCGCGCGTTAGATACTTTCCCTCGGCCACCACGCCCACGCTGACCCTGTCGTTGTGTTGCGGGATGTGCCAGAACCAGCCCTTGTCGGGGATCATCGCCACCGTGGTCTGGCCTTCATCAATGCCGCTCTCGCGTTTCGAGCCTTTGTAATAAGTCCAGACGGCGACCTTGTTGAGCGCCGGGTCTTTTGTGCGCCAACCATTTCGCACCGCCGTGAAACTTTCCTTGCCCGTGCAATCCAGCGTCATCGGCGCGCGAAACTCGACGACCTCGCCGCTGGCAAGTTGAGCGCGAACGCCAACGACTCTTTTCGTAGCAGCCGACGTAAGGAGGCTCTGATCTTTGGCAGAGGGGAAAAGGGGCGAAGGAGAAAAGGAGGCTTCGGCAGGCAGACTCCCCTCTGCTCCTTTTCCCCTTTGCTCCTTTTCGTCACCGCCTTCCCAAATCAACTCCTTCACCGTCACTTCATGCCTGACCTCCGCGCCCCGGTTCCGAGCATGATTTAGCAACAACACATCAAACTCGCTCCGCAGCACCTGCCACGTCTGTGCCACGGTTTCGCGGTCGTACCGATTGAAGAAATAGAACGGCTGACTCGCCTTGCCGTTCGGCGCGACGAATTGGACGCTGTATTTCTTTTGGAACGATGAGTTCTTCATCATCTCGACAAGCCCCAAACGTTCCAGGGGTTGAAACGTGAACGGGATCATGGACTCGCCGACGTGATAGCGCGGGAACTTCTCGCGCTCCAACACCAGCACACGATGTCCGTATTCGCAAAGGATCGCCGCCGCGCTTGCCCCGGCGGGGCCGCCGCCGATGATGATCACGTCGTAATGATTTTCGCTATTTTTCATCTACTCAAATGATTAGTTCAATTCGTTGCTGACGCAAGCCGTGTCAGGCGAATTCAAGTTTTCATTAATACCGGGCTTCAGCCCGGTGATCATCGCGCAAGTCCACCAAGCCGTTTCAACGGCTTAAAATCCGCCAACTGGTTTAGGGGATTGACAACTCGCCATTAGTGGAGAGACAACCCATGCAAACGACAAACGATTCGGCGAGAAGCCCCATCGTTCCCGGTGGATGGGTTACCTCAGCGGATGAAATCGCAAAAATAGCCAAAAACGCAGTTCAAGCATCTGGCAACCTATTCATTCACTCAATTACATGACTAACATCCAAACACCCCAAGGCACAGTTAAACTCAACCCACCCACCTCCGAACTGATGCACACCATTCGTGCGCTGCTGCCGTTCGGAGCGGTTGGTTTCCGCGACCCGCAAGGCAAAGTCAAATACGGCATCGTGATGCAATGCGGCGAGCGCGAACTCCGCGCCGTAAAACAACAGCCACCGGATTGTGATGAGCAGACATCCGTGGTTTGTTATGAAGCCAACAGCATCCTGATCGCCCACTCCCTATCTGGATACCTCAAGCACGGCTTCTCTGGAGTTTTTCTGCCTTGCGCCTACCTGCGCAAGAAGGAAGGCGGGCGCACGGAAGCAGGCATCGCCTATTTTGGCTTCCCTTCCGCGAATGGCCGCGAGGCGCAAGAATATCCCTACGAACCCGCCTATGACCGCGACTTCGGTCATGGGTTTACTAAAATGATGACAAGTTTCATTCGCGCATTACAGCAGAGCTCCAAGGAGACCGGCATCACCCTGTCACCTTGCATCGGCCTTGATTTGCGGCGGCGGATGCAACTCGGCTCCTTGGGTTTTGGTTTCATGCTGTTCGGTTCGCACGTCGTTTGCCTCAAGACTACACTCTCCGAGCAAGACCCGGTTTGGACGGCGCTGCGCAGCACCGGTATCGCCGAGGTCTTTCACATTCCCAGCGTTCCGACGACCATCAATGAAGATCAGCTACAAATCTCTAGGCCGACGGCATAGTGATCCGGACAAAAAAAGACAAAACACGGTTGTCCCAGGTCAACAACTCGTTAGTATCCACGCAGATGCCGGAGACATTCACGCAATACTTGAAGCGCTGGTTGAGTCATTCCACCGAACGTGGGTTGAACAACCCGCTCGTCAAGATGCCGGTGAAACGGTTTCGAAAACTCCAGCCCTTCGAGTTCAATGGCCTTGCCAATGGCGGCTCGTTGCCAATCGGCACAGCGAGCGAACCTGTTGCCAGAAACCTTCTCAAGAATTTCAAAACCCGCATCAGCGAGCGCGGCGAGCACTGTGCCTTCTTGTGCTTTGGTTCGGTGGAGATGAAAATTGCTGCGGCTGTTGGACAAGAGGAAAAGACCTCACTCTTCCCGGTGTGCTTGAAGAAAGCCTCGCTCACTGCTGGCGGGCAGAATGTTCGCGCAACCGTTGCCGATGATGATGGTTGGCTGTTCAATCCTGTCCTCAAGACCCATCTGCGGAACCTCGGCATCGCGGTGCCAGAAACGCTGGCCGAAAATCCGATCGACGCAACCAACTGGGTAAAGTCACAACTTACGAACCGCGCGGCCAAGATTGAACCTGTGGGCTACGTGGGGCTGTTCAGCAGCCAACAAATGGTGATTCAAGAGCGTTTTGAAGACCCACGCTTGTGCCATGTGCTGGCAAAGAATCCGGTCATGCGGGCCAAGCTTGACGGACAGCAGACAGACGTGCCGCCAGTCACCGAAACCACGGACAACGGTCTGGAAGACTTGGGTATGGTCCTCCCCTGCGATGACAGCCAGTTGAGAGTTGTTCAACTTTCCGACCAGCGATGCAGCCTTCAAGTTGAGGGGCCGCCGGGCACCGGAAAATCCCAGACCATCGCCAACATCATCAGCAATGCGCTCTGGCGTGGACGGAGCGTTCTGCTTGTTTGCGACAAGAAAGCGGCCATCACTCAAGTCGAGGAACGTCTTTCGGACGCTGGTTTGAAAGCGGCGCTGCTGAACCTCCACGACGAAGACCTCGACAAAAAGCAGTTCTTACGGCAGGCAACCGAGAGATTTTCCGCCGCAGGAGGC
>JAYUAV010000420.1:0-4171 GCA_043741175.1 Verrucomicrobiota bacterium | reverse complement strand
CCAGAAGGTGTCGTCAATGTGACGTGGGCTGTGGGTCACGGAATTACTGATTTGAGTTCGCCCGGAAACGCGTTCAATGGAACAGCCCCCGGCACGACGTGGCAATACACCATGCTGGATAGCGTGCCGCCCGTGATCACACTGCTGTTCCCCGGCGGCGGCGCGACGATCTCTTCGCTCAGTCAGATTGAAGTCACCTTCAGTGAAACTGTCCTCGGCGTGAACGCATCCGACCTTTTAATCAACGGCACACCCGCCACAAATCTCACCAAACTTGTCGGCCAGCCATACGTCTTCGCGTTTCCTCAACCCGCCACGGGTCTCGTCTCCGTAGCGTGGTCGCCCGGACATGGGATCACGGATGCGTCTGCGTCATCAAATGTTTTTGCAGGCGGCAACTGGACTTACACACTGGACACAAACTTCACGACACCCGACCTGGTCATCAACGAATTCCTTTGCGCCAATGTCTCCGCCAATGGACTTCTTGACGAAGACGGCTCGCTTGAGGAATGGATTGAAATCTACAACCGGAGCGCGTCGCCTGTGAACCTGACAAACTGGGCGTTGAGCGATGACTCTACGATTCCCGGTTTGTGGACGTTCCCAGCCCGCACGTTGAATCCGGGACAATATCTGGTCGTGTTCGCTTCGGGAAAAGATCGCCGCCCCGTCAGCACCAGCTCAAACCTTCATACCAATTTCAAACTCGCCGCTGGTGGCGAGCATCTGGGGTTATATTCGGCGGACTCACCGCGAAAACTTGTCAGTGGCTTTGATCCCTACGCAGAACAACGCAACGACGTTTCCTACGGTCGCGATCTTTATGGCGCGTTGCGCTACTTCGCCACGCCTACGCCCGGCGCGGCCAACGGACTCAGCACCATCGTCGGCGTCGTCGAGCCGGTTCACGTCAACGTGCAACGCGGCCACTTCACCACGCCGTTCGCGCTAGTCGCGTCCTGCCCCACACCGGGAGCGGTGTTGCGCTGCACCACCGATGGCTCAGAGCCGACCACCGTCAGCGCGCTGATGCCCGGCTCGCTGCAAATCACGAACACCACGTTGTTTCGCGTCGCTGCGTTCAAGACAAATTATCTCCCGGCGAAAACCGTCACTCATTCCTACTTCTTTAATCTACCGGAGAGCGTCCGCTCGCTTCCGGTCATCTCCATCGTCACCAGCACCAACCATCTTTACAGCACGAACGGCATCCTCGGCATCCAGGGCGGAAACTTTAATGCGGGCGCGTGGTCGTCTGGCGGTGATCCGACTGCGTTTCATAATCCTTCCAAGCACGGCCTCGCTTGGGAACGCCCCACGTCGCTGGAATTGATCCAACCCACGGACAACTCTGGTTTTCAAACCGAGTGCGGCATTCGCATTCAAGGCAGCGATTATCAGCGTCCCCGCATCACACCGACCAGCAAGGTTTCCTTCCGCATCTATTTCCGCAGCGACTACGGGCCGGGCAGCCTGCAATACCCGCTGTTCCCATTGACCAGCGTGGATCGCTTCGACCAACTCGTCTTGCGCGCCGGGTTCAATGAGCAGGGCAATCCCTTCATCCGCGACGAAATCCATCGGCGACTGTCCAGCGACATGGGGGACATCGCAGCGCACGGCACGCTCGCCGTCGTGTTCGTCAACGGCGTCTATTACAACAGCTCGCCGTGGTACAATCCGACCGAACGCGTGCATGAAGAATTTCTCAAGGAACACGTCGGCGGCGGAGAGGATTGGGATGTGGTCGGACCGTCATTCGCATCAAGCGCGGGATTGCCCGGCGTCATTGACGGCGACCGCGTGGAGTTCCAGAACCTCGTCAGCTACGTCAACGGCAACACCGTCACCACCACTTCCGTTTACACCAACATCGCGCGCTGGCTCGATCTCACAAACTTCGCCGACTACTGCATCCTCAACGCTTACGGAGCGATGGGCGATTGGCCCGGCAACAACTGGCGCGCTGGCAAAGACCGCAGCACAAGCGGCCCGTGGCGGTTCATCGTGTGGGACGCGGAATGGGGCATGGGCATTTATGGACGCTCAGTGAACATTAACAGTTTCACCGAAACCGGCGGCGGCCCTAGCGATTCCGGCCTCGGCAGCGTGGGCAGTTCTGAGATCGCACAACTCTACGACCGTCTCCGCGCGAGTGCAGAGTTCCGTCTGCTCTGGGCGGATCGCATCCGAAAACATTTCTTCAATGGCGGCGCATTGATGGAGTTCAACATTACCAACCGCTTCATGGAAATGCGGAATCAACTCTACCCGCTGATGGGTGAGATGGACGCCTCCATCCTCAACTGGGCGCGTGACCGTCAGCCAATTTTCTTCGGGCACATGACGCCGTACGGCTTGACCGCTTACACCAACGCGCCGGGCTTCAACCAACACGGTGGACGCGTTGCGCCTGGATTCAGTCTCGTCATCACCAACACCGGCGGCACTATCTATTACACCACCAACGGCAGCGATCCGCGTGTGGCGTTCACTGGTGCGGTGACTCCTGGAACATTAACTTACAGCGGCTCCGTCACGCTCAACTCCACAGTCCCCATTCGCGTGCGCGCCCTGACTGGCGGTAACTGGAGCGCGATCACGGAGGCCACCTTCACCGTCGGCTCGCTCGGTATTCCGCTCCGCATCACCGAGATCATGTACAACCCCAGCGGTGGTTCGCTCTATGAATTCGTCGAGTTGCAAAACACCTCCAGCTCCGCTGTGGATTTGAGCGGCATGTATTTCGAGGGAATCAACTTCATGTTCACAGAGGGCAACACCATCGGAGCAAACGCGCGCATCGTTCTCGGCGCGAACACGGACACGAACGCGTGGAAAGCCCCCTACACCGGCGTCAATCCCATCGGCTGGTTCAGCGGCAATCTCAACAACGGCGGTGAACGCCTCTCTCTGTTTGATCGCTTCGGCAATCTAATCACCTCCGTGGATTATTCCGACGGCGGCGGCTGGCCGACTGCTGCCGATGGTGGCGGACGCTCGCTCGAAGTCATCAACGCCAGCGGCAATCCCGATGATCCCGCGAATTGGAAATCCAGCGCAGCCAACAACGGCACGCCCGGCGCAGCGAACTCCACCGCACCCGTTCAGATCGTTTATCTCAACGAAGTCATGGCGGAAAATATTTCAGCAGTGAATCACGGCGGCACGTTCCCGGACTACATCGAACTCCGCAATCCCGGCGTCAGCATCACGAACATCACCGGATGGAGTCTCACCGACGACGGCAATGCGCGGAAGTTTGTGTTCCCGTCCACCACGATTCCCGCTGGCGGTTATCTCACCGTCTGGTGCGATGCCACCACCAACACCACTCCCGGACTGCACACAGGCTTCAGCCTGGATCGCGATGGCGACAGCGTGTTCCTCTACGACGCGAACACGAATCGCATTGATGCAATCTCGTTCGGATTGCAGGTCGCAAATAAATCCGTCGGTCGCATCAGCAGCGTCTGGACTCTGAACAATCCGACGACGAACGCTGCAAACGTCGCCGCCACACTTGCATCTTCAAGCAACCTCGTCTTGAACGAATGGCTCGCGAATCCCGCCGCCGGGTCGCCGGACTGGATCGAACTCTTCAACAACTCCGCAGCGTCGGCAGTGTCGTTGCAAAACATTTACCTCGGCACGAGCAGCAACGTGCATCAACTCACCTCGCTCGCATTTCTCGCACCGAAGGGTTACGTCCAATTGTTCGCCGACGAATCCGTCGGGCCGGACCATCTCGATTTCAAACTGCCAGCCACCGGCGAGGACATCACGCTTTCGGATTCGACTGGCACTCAAATCCAAAAAGTCACCTACGCCGCGCAAACGGAAAGTGTTTCTCAAGGCCGACTGCCCGATGGCAATTCCAACGTGACCAACTTCATCGGCTCGGCCAGCCCTGAGACAACGAACTACCTCAACAGCTACGTCGGCCCCGTGATCAATGAAATCCTTGCGCGCAATACTTCGCTGCTCATTGGCACGCAGATCGTGGACTTCATCGAACTCATCAACCCCTACGTCAGCGGCTTCAACTTGAGCGGCATGAGTCTCAGCGTAAATTCATCCCAGCCTGGCGAATGGACGTTCCCGCCCGGCACAACCATCAGCGCGAGCGGTTACTTGTTGATCAAGTGTGACGGTTCGACGCCCGCCT
>JAYUAV010000419.1:0-3857 GCA_043741175.1 Verrucomicrobiota bacterium | reverse complement strand
TTCGCCAACGAAAAGTGCGATGCTACCGCGATTCAAACTGCGAACGATCTCATCGCCATCGGTTGTGCCGAGACGTTGCTGAAGCAGGGCATCAAGATTCCGAAAGACATCTCGCTCGTCGGGTTCGGAAACATTCTTGTGTCCGAACATTTCCGCGTTCCGCTCACGACGATTCGCCAGCCGAAATACCGCATGGGCACCGCCGCAGTCGAGATGATGACGCAACTCCTAAAAGGCGACCGCGTAGAAAACCGCCGCCTTCCCGCCGAACTCGCCATCCGCGACAGCACCGCTGCTCCGCGCGCGGAGTGATTTCAAACGGCGTACAGGTTAAGCGCAGATTCCGGAATAAACCGTTGACCGGTGCTCATCTTGGATAATTCAAAACGATTTGGAAGGAAACAGCGGTGCTGGCTGTTTTCCGGGCGTAAACATCGGAAACAGCAGTCATCAGCAATGATTGGTGAAGTCCAGCGGTTCAAAATCGGTGTTCGAGTCAAGAACCCGTCTCCGGTTGGTATCCGCCCTGCTGAATCCATCCTGCATGAGAAAAATACTGATCGGCATTGGATTGATCACCGTGGTGTGCTGCTCGCTCTGGGCCGCCAAAGCATGGTCCACGATCCGCGCGAACGCACGGACGACCAAATTCAACGAAGACGTGGACAACCTCTTCGTGGGACTCCAGAAATACAAGGAACGCGTGGGCAGCTATCCCACAGGCGGCAATGCGGACATCGCCAAGGCCCTGTCTGGAGAGAATTCCAAGAACATCATCATCCTCGTCGGTCGCAAGAACGAATTGAATGAGAAGGGCGAACACGTTGATCTGTGGGGCACAGCGCTCAAGATTTACTTCTCCGATGCCAACATCCTCATCCGCTCCGCCGGACCGAACCGCAGATTTGATGACAGCAGTGTCATGGAAGCAGACGATTACATCCGCTCCAACTAGACCCCCGCTGTCTCGCCATCAGATGGCCGGGGAAATTCTCCGTTCATCCCAATGAAAAAAGCCGCCCATATCGGGCGGCTTTTGATTTTCGGAAACCAATCTAATCGCAAATCACTTCAAACGGAGCGTTCCAAACATCGCAGCGCGCGCATGAAGTATCTGCGCGTTGGCTTCAAGACTTGAGGGCTAAGTTTGCGAACGGGCGCATCTTGAGGCATGGAGTCAGGACATCGCTGACACTGCCCACGGCGCGCGGCCTTCGGGCCGCTTCAACGACCGAGTGTCAGTGGATGAAATGCTTGATCTGCGTGCTTCTGGACGGTGAAGCGGCGTAAACGCCGCGCTCCGAGTTGGATTGGTGTCGAGGGCAGTGTCAGATGCGCCCGATGACAAAACTGTCATCGGTTATTCATGGACGCTTCATCGCGGTTCTGTTTGCTTGGGGTGTGACGGTGCGATGAACGCACTGGAACACTCAACAAATAAACAAACGCTCCCCATGAAACTAAAATCAATCCTCCCCACGGTCGCTGCTACGTTGCTCGCTGCATCGCTGATCGGTTGCGCCACGGAACGCGAAGAAGAAGCCAAACTCGCGAGCATGGCTAAAGTCTCCCGATCCGCTGCCGAACAAACTGCGCTCGCCAAAGTTCCTGGTGGCATGATCAAGGACGGCGAACTTGAAAAAGAGAAGGGTAAGTTGATCTGGTCGTTCGACATTTCAATTCCCGGTTCGGCAGACATCAAGGAAGTCCAAGTGGATGCGATCTCTGGTGCTGTTCTCTCTGTCGAAACAGAAACTCCCGCGCAACAGGCCAAGGAAAAGGAAGAGGACGAGAAGAAGGAGAAGAAGTAATAGCTTTCAGCAGATGGGTCGTAGTCGCCCGCTTGGGACTGCGATCCATCTGGAGGAATTAGATTATGAAACCTGCTCAGATTATTTCCTTCGCACTCGCCGTTGTGGTGGGCTACGCCGCCGCTGCGTTCTGGGTGGGGCGTCAACAATCAGCTCGCCATGCCAGCGAACTGGAAACAGCCCGCGCGGCTTGGAATGTGGAGAAGGCCGCGCTCGAAGCCGCGTTGGACAAGGCGCAATCCCATCCAGCAGTGGTTGAGATGCCAGTTGCAACCGATCCCTTGCCGCCCGTTACTCCCCCTGCGATCAAGCCCGATCATCAGGCGATACTGGATGAACTCGCGCGTTTGAAAGTCGCCGCCAATCAGCCGCGCGCGATGCGTCGGGTGATCGCGTTGCTGGAACAACTCTCTGATGCCGGTCCGGCTGCGTTGCCGGTCATCTCACAATTTCTCGATACAGGCAGTGACGTGGCCTACGAGACGGGTGGTCGCGCTCCGCGTGATCTTCAAGGTATCGTCACCGGGCTTGCGCCCGTGACGCTGCGTTTTGGATTGTTCGATGTCGTCCGTCAGATCGGTGGCGATGACGCGGAAGCTGTTCTCGCCACAAGCCTCGGAAAGACGTTGCGCGGTGTTGAACTCGCGTATCTCACGGAATTGGTTGAGCAACTGTCCCCGGGAAAATATCGCGACACCGTACTGGCGACGGCCAAGGGTTTGATCGTAACGACGGCTGCCGGTGCCGACCGCGATTATTTGTTCAGCGTGTTGAAACGTTTCGGCGACGATTCCTACGTGGCGACGGCGCAGGCGCAATTGGTGCAGGCCGACGGCAAGGTGGATCGTAGCGCGCTGAAGTATTTGCAACAAACGCTTGGCGACAAAAGCGTCGCGCTCGCCGCACAAACCTACAAGGATGCGCGTGTGACCGAGGCTGACAGCAAGGAATCGCTGGCGCGCGTGGCGTTGGCGTATGTCGGCGCGGACGAGCAGGCGGGAGAATTGTTCCATGCCGTCGTGTTGGATCAAACACTTAAACCCGATCAAACTCGCAATCTCGTCGAAGACCTGAATCAGGACGGATTGGCAAATCGCCGCGCACCGACTACCGAGGATTTGAAGATCATCGCGAAACGCTACGAACTCACGCAGGCTTACCTTCGACAAGATTACGTGATCAACAACAAGACGCTCAATGCGGCGTTCACGGAGGCGGACAAGGATTTGTTCAACCTGCTCCAACGCGCATTGCCAGCGAACGGGACTCCAGTGAAGTGACCGTGGCCTGTGAACGATTCAGTTCGTCACCTGCGCGTCAGAAAAGTAACATCAATCATGCGCGTGCTCGTTGTTGAAGACGAAAAGAAAACTGCCTCGTTCATCCGCAAGGCGCTTCAGGCCGAAGGCTTCGCTGCGGACGTGACGCACAATGGCAACGACGCACTCGCCGCCGCCAGAGTCACACCCTTTGACGCCATCGTCCTCGACATCATGCTGCCGGGGCGCGATGGCTTGAGCGTACTGCGGCAGTTGCGCGAAAACAAAAACACAACACCTGTGCTGTTGCTCTCGGCGCGCGGTGAAGTCAACGAACGCGTTGAGGGTCTCGACGCCGGAGCGGATGATTATCTGCCCAAGCCATTCGTTATCGCAGAACTCGTCGCCCGCGTGCGTGCCCTCGGACGGCGCGGCGGCGAGAGCAAATCCACCGTGTTGCACTTCGCTGATCTCACGCTCGACACCGTTTCGCATCGCGCGCAACGCGGCGAAAAAGTTTTCGAGCTGACCGCGCGCGAGTTCCGGCTGCTGGAATTTCTCATGCGTTCGCCCGGACGCATTTGCAGCCGCATGGCGATCATCGAGAAAGTCTGGGACTATGATTTCGATCCCGGCACGAATCTCGTGGATGTGTACGTGAAACGGCTGCGAGAAAAAATTGACGATGGCTTCGACCCAAAGTTGCTGCAAACCGTGCGCGGCATCGGTTACGTGATGAAGGAGGCGGAGTGAAAACTGCGATGGTTGGTAGGGCGCGTCACTCCGT
>JAYUAV010000418.1:0-4196 GCA_043741175.1 Verrucomicrobiota bacterium | reverse complement strand
GTCGCGCTCGCACACAAGTTTGGGCAAAATGTGCCGCAAGCTTCGTAAGCAGAACAAAGTGACTGTGGCAGATGTGGTCACAAAGACCGGGTTAAGTGCTTCTTGCGTCTATAAGTTGGAACGTACGGGCGAAGTCAGCTTTGACGTGGTCGACAAAGTGGGAAGGCTGATCTGCAAGTCCGAGTCTGAATTGATCGAGCTTGTCGCCCAATGGATCAGGGAAACAGTCGGAAACCACATGACCAGTTTACGCATCGAAATCCTTGGTAAAGATGAAGGGTTCGAGTCTCAGATGGAGCAGATCAAATCTTTGTTTCGCGGCCTGACTTCCGAGCATCGGGCGCAGATCGTTGTGTCCTTGGCGGACAAGAGAGTAATCGATCTGCTATGCAATCTGTTCATTGCAGGGGTTGGCAATCCCTCGAACTCAAACTGAGCGGTTTCTGCAAAGCTGATTTTTTGCCGGCTTAAATCGTGGAATTCTTTTCACGTCAGATTCGGTTCTCGCGTTTGGTAAAATGATGTCCAAGCGTGAGAAGCGAACTAGAAATATGCTGGCAGCGCTGTGATTGCTGCGGAATCCACAATATCGGTTTCTGACGGAATTCACCTACGATGCCGCCTTCTGTTTCATTCCTCCGAATTATGGCGGTCTGCTGGTGGCATATTTGGGATTGCCACCATTTTGTCCTAGATACGCAGATACGCCTGCCGTCCCGCCGGTGATCGTGCACATTTTCCCGGCGACCTGATTCATTTCACCAATGCTCACTCTGCCCCAAGCCAGACGCGATGATCATTCACCATGCGCCACACGCGCCGACACGAGAAGGACAGGGGGGACGCCCGAAGGGGGGTATCTATTTATAACTGAAGATCGCTTTTTCACAGAGCCGGGGTAGGTGCTGATCATATGCACACTTTGGTTCTGTAAGGCGCGCCTCATCGCATTTTGATGAAGATCGAGACGTTTTGGGTCATCAATTCGCAGGTGACATCGTCGGCGCGTCATTCTCACTAATCCTCTCAGACTGGAAAATAGGCCGTTTTCCTATGAAAATCACCTGTTTCCGGCTCAGGCGGCCAATCTCAAAAATGGTAAAAATATCCGGAAGCCGTGCGGTTCAGCGTGGTAAAACAATCATGGGCGGCAGTTGTCGCCGGAAATTATCGATCAATGTAAAACAAACGATGAAGGCTTACCACATCAAAGACTGGGCACGTATCTACGAGAACAACAAGTCTCGGGAGGTGGAAACCCTGACCTATTTCCTCCAACCGAACAAGCTCGTGGGGGAATGCCTAGGACTGACCAAAATGCAGCCGGACGGTCTTGAACTGCTCGGCACGCTGATGCTCCTCAAATGCGTGGCCAGCACATCGCAACCCGTTCGCTGGCGTGGTTGGTTCGTGCGCAATGGCACTGTGATGGACGCCCTCCGCATTGCCGCACTCACGGGCATTCCGGAGGAAAAAATCCAGCGCGCCCTGACCTTCTTTTCCACTGCGCCTATGGACTGGTTGCTGCACGAAGAATGGCCGGGCGACACATCGTCGGCACGTTCAGGGCATCCAGAAGGTAGCAAATCCGCACTGACTGATGTACTGACTGAAAAGGTACTGACTGACTGTACCGAAGAGAGAGAGAGAGAAGGCTCGGAAGAGTCTCGGAAGACGGACCGGGAGAATCAGCGGACGCAGTTTGTGGCGGCGCGTGCCCGATTGCAGAAGCTCGAAGCCGTCCCCGAACAGGATCAGGACGCCGCGCATCGGGCTGAGATCAAAAAAAACCGCGCGACGATTTCAGCCATCCAAAAAAAACAGGCGGCGGGTGATTTCAGCCCTGTCCCGGAGAAAACCAAATGAGCATTCCCTCCACATCTCACGAAGCGGGAGCAGACCCGAAGTTACGCCGCCGCAAGGCGACCCGTCCAGACGTGCCGATGGAGGAGTTGCCGCACCATTCCGAAGAAGTGGAGCGGGCGCTGTTGGGCTGCCTGCTTTACGACGCGCCGCTGGTCCGGGAACGGCTGGATGGTGTCCGGCAGGCGGGGCTGATAGCGGAATGGTTTTACGACCTGCGCCATCAGGTGATTTTCCACAACATCGAACGTCTGGCGGCCACGCTGCCGGAAGCGGCGCACATTGACCTCATCATCCTGTTTCAACGGCTGAGAGAGTCGGGTGAATTGGATCAGATCGGTGACGTTGCGTATCTCAATGCGTGCCAGGACTCCGTGCCGGGTGCGGCGAACATCGCCTACTACTTGGACATCCTGCGGGAGAAGTGGCTGGTGCGCCGCACGCTCGCGCTCGTGGCGGAGGCGAGCATGGAGTTCAAGGAAAGCAGCCCCTCGGTGGATGCCGCGTTGCAAACATTGCAAGACCGCATTGAGCGTCTGGCAGACCAATCCGTGCCGCGCAGTTCGCATCTCGCCAAAGTCTTCATGCCTGCGGTGATTGATGGCATTGAGGATTACCATCGCGGCCATGCGCAAATGCGGGGCATCCCGACCGGGCTGGATTACGTGGACAAGATGGTGTGCGGATTGGGAGGGTTGAACACCAAGATGAACATCATCGCCGGGCGGCCTAGCACGGGGAAAACCGCGTTGGCTCTGGACATCGCCCAGCATGTGGCGTGTGACGCTTCTTGGTTCAAGCCGCTTTACAACGCGGATTTCACCCGCAAAAAAGATGAGAAGGGCGAGTCCGTAGCCATCCACATGACGAAAACGCCGGTGGGGATTTTCTCTTTCGAGATGACATCGCTGGCGTTGGTGGATCGGTTGGTGTTTCAACGGGCGCGGGCGGACAAGCAGCGGTGGCGGAATGGGTTTGCGGTGGATGGTGACCTGCCGCCGTTGGTGAAGGCTTCCACCGAGATAACACAAGCGCCCATTCACATTGATGACGTGCCTTGCACGGCGGAGCAGTTGTGCGCCAAGGCGCGGCAGATGCACCGGCAACACGGCATCGAACTGTTCATCATTGATTACATCCAACTGATTTATTCGCAGAAGGATTTCCGGGGCGACCGCGTGCAGGAGCTGGCCTACATCAGCCGGTTGCTCACATTGACGGCCAAGGCGTTGAATGTGCCATTCATCGTTCTGGCGCAGATGAACCGGGATTCTGACAAGGAGCCGAACCGGGATCCGCGCCTGAGCGATTTGAAGGACAGCGGCGCGCTGGAACAGGACGGGGATTTGATCGCGTTCCTGCACGAACCCAAACTCTCCGATGACAAGAAAGAAAAGTGGGAGACGCAGCGCGGGCAGGAATGGCCTGCGAAGGGCGGTGAGGTGGATTGGAGCAAAGCACCCCGGCGGATCAACCTGCTGATTGCCAAGTATCGCAACGGGCCGACGGGGGCGTGTGAGTTGTTGTTTTTCAAAAGCTGTATGCACTTTGAGGATTACAACAAGTGGGAGGTGGCGAAGGGTTATAAGAAAGCCTCTGCGGGGGAAGTGTCGCCCCGGCAGCAACCGCTCATTGACGACGAGGATGTGCCGAATGAAAACTGACCCGAAAATCAGACCGGTAACATTTCGTATGACAAATTGAAATCATTGATTGGCGAGCGCATGGCTGACCGGTTTAAGGAATCCGCTTCCGATGTTCTGGATTTTGGTGGAGCAAGCCACCGGCCCGTAGCTCGCAGAAGATATTTTCAAAACGATGAAATCTGAACGACCAAATCCAATTGTAAGGGCAGATATCGTGCTGCACGAAACGAATCCTATCGACAATCCCATCTCACGATTAGTTGGATTATGAATCCCCAACGAAAAGATTTTCTAAGTGTAACGGGCGTGATTCCAGCCAGGCTGGACTCACAGGAGACGGCATGGTTCTTGGGATTTTCAAACCATGACATCCCGGTGCTGATCCGCACTGGCCTGCTCAAGCCATTGGGACACCCACCGCCAAATGGGGTGAAGTATTTTGCGTCTGCAACTCTCGCCAGTTTGCGCGAAGACACGCAGTGGCTTTCACGAGCAACGGATGCGCTAACGAAATGTTGGAAGAACAAAAACGCATCGAAATCGAGACGAGACGTACCTCAAGTTTCCGACGCTGAGTCTCGGAGTAATTTCGAATCAAAACCCGTCGTGTGAATCTTGGATCGTAGGCTTCCCAACATCGCATTGATCCTAAGAACAGGGGCAGTCCGACAACTCCACCTCGGACTG
>JAYUAV010000417.1:0-3898 GCA_043741175.1 Verrucomicrobiota bacterium | reverse complement strand
CACGCGCGCTTCCTCGCTACGCTGCCTGGGTGCAGGAATCCGATATAACGATCACGGCAGCGTGCCCGACGCGCACGGGCCTGTCGCGTTTCTACACTGACCTCATCGGGCGACGCGTCTTCACGTTCCTGCTGGCATTGCACGGCGTGGGTGCATTCGCACTCATCACGTTCGGTGTGTTGCTGAGGAAGTTCAGCGTCGCGCGTTCCGTGATCCGTCCTCTCGTCGCCCGCGAAATTTCTCGTGCCGGAGTGAAGTTGCTGCCGATGTTTCTGTTCGCGGCTTTGGCGATGGGCTTTCTCGTCATCGGCCAGACAGTTTCTGTTTTGTCCCGCGTCGGAGCGGCCAATAACCTTCTCGGCGACATCATGGTCATCGTGGTAGTGCGTGAACTCGGTCCGCTGCTCACGGCGTTTCTGGTGCTGGCGCGTGTCGGCACGGCAAACGTCGTCGAACTCGGTACGGCTCGCGCGATGGGCGAGGTGGAATCGCTCGAAGCACTCGGCATTGATCCCGTGCATTATTTCGTTGCCCCGCGTGTTATCGGCATGGCGGTGGGAATTTTTTCACTCACGGTCTATCTGATTCTCGGCACGCTCGGCAGTGGTTATCTCTGGGCGTTCGTTCAGGACGTGCCGATCCAGCCGGGGGATTACTTCAACCAACTCGCTGGCGCGCTCACGTATCTGGATTTCGTTCTACTCGCGCTCAAGACCTGCGCGTTCGGCTGTATTATCGCCATCGTGACGTGTTATCACGGGCTGGCGCAGCCGTTGCAACTGGATCAAATCTCCCGCGCCACCGTGCGAGCCGTCGGCCAAAGTGTCATCGCCTGTGTGTTGCTCGATGTAATGTTCATAATTGCCTACCTCACGCTTTGATGAACGACTCCCCGACAATCTCAACCCAAACTCCCGCGCTCGAAATGCGTGGCCTTGCGGTGGCGTCGATAAAAAATCCGAACGTCACCGTGGCCAGCGACGTGAACTGGACAGTGCGTGCTGGTGAATTCTGGGTGGTGGGCGCGCCGCAACATTCTGGCAAGAGCGATTTTTTGATGACGGCCGGCGGCATGATGTCGCCTGCGGATGGAGAGTTCACTTTCCTCGGCGAAGCGATGCCTATCTTTGAAGAATCGCGCATGGCGCATCGGTTGAAACTGGGATTCGTGTTTGATGGCGGACAATTGCTCGGCTCGCTATCGGTGGCGGAGAACATTGCGTTACCGTTGCGTTATCACTCGAATTTAACCGAGGAGGAAATCGGATCGCGCGTGACCGAGTTGCTGGAATTGACCGAGCTGACGCCGTGGGCAAACAACACGCCGGTGAACGTGGCTCGTAGTTGGCAGCAACGCGCTGGACTTGCACGCGCGCTGGCGTTGTCGCCGGAAGTCTTGCTGCTCGATAGTCCGCTTACTGGTTTGGATGCGCGTCACACGATCTGGTGGCTGGGGTTTTTAGGTGAGCTTGCGAAAGGTCACCGCATCGTGGGCGCAAAGCCGATGACGTTGGTGGCGACGGCGGATGATCTACGACCGTGGCGGCGGCAGGCAAATCTCGTGGCGTGTTTGAGCGGCGGAAAATTTCTAGTGCTAGGCGATTGGTCGGCAGTGGATGTCTCGCGCGAAGCGGTCGTTCACGAACTGTTACAGGACTAATCCCGGCGGATTCCGAAACAGAAGAACAGGAGAGAACAAAGCAACGGAGACGGAGGCGAATAATCAATTGAAGCGCGTGCTATTTGTTTCATTCCTATACCGTCTCCAACCTGTCCCTCCTCCGTTTTCTTGGTTGCCTTCTGTGAAATCAATTCCGGTGTTCGGATGAATACGAGGAGTGGTGGGTGCTGAGGGATTCGAACCCCCGACCTACTCGGTGTAAACGAGTTGCTCTAACCAACTGAGCTAAGCACCCGACCCGGACCAGTTCAGCGTCGCCAGAATAGTTGATTTCGTTGGCTGCTCAAGAGCTATTGTTTTTCGGTTCGCGCTTCCGAAGTGTCCCGGTTTGGTTCAAAATAAGACACAAACCTTTCCCGCCCTTCCTTGGTATCACACCAACCGGGCGCGGCATATTGGCTGCTTGTTTGTGCTCCATGATGACAACGCTCTTTATCCTAACCGCGCTCGCAGCAGCAGGGTTGTTCACTGAACTTCTCGCCGCCAGCCATGCACCGCTCGGTTATCAAGATGAAACCGGCTTTCACCTTGGCACTGAATTCTCCGGCAGCGAAGCTCTCGATCCCCAAAATCCCAGCTAACCAACTTTCCGGGTTATGATTTGGTCATCCCTTGCGGATGGCATTGTGGCCCGGCTCCCCGATTCACGTTGAGGTGCCGGCAATCCGCAAACAACAAATCCCCTGTCGGCAACTTCGCTCTTCTGAATTGGTTCCTCAGTGGATGCGCCGCCGACGGGGGATTTAGTTTTTCAAAACAGTTCTCAGAATCCCATCTTCGACATCTCGCGTTCGAGCGCGGCTTGAAATTGTAGAACGTCCGCCTGCGTGGGCTTGTAGCCCTGCACCGTGGGAACAACACCGAGCCGCCCTGTTTGATCGAGATACCAATCCGCATTCGCACCATCGCTGAACGTGACGCTGCCGCTAACCATCGTGCCGGCGCGCGCGATCTTGTCCACAGACACGGACACTTGTCCGGCTGCGTCGGCAGGCGACGGGGGTGCTTCTGGTGCTGCGACTGGCGCGGCGGGCGTTGGCGGTGCGACAGGCTTGGGCGGCTCAGGATCGGTGAGTCGCAGCTTGAGATCATCCACCAGGAACCGAACCTCCATGTAGGTGAGTTGCAGGCCAAACTCCGAGCCGATGCGCGTCTGCACGTCGGCGAGTTTCATTCCGCCTGCGACCCACTCGGTGATGGTCTTTTGTTGTGCGTCGTTCAAATTCATAATTGTGCGGAATGCAAAACAGCGGTCACGCGACGGAATGTTTTTCGCGTTCAGACGCGCTCAACTCGCGGAAGTCGCTGAGTTTCCCCTTCTTCACTGAACCGTCCTTGAGTTTCAATGCCACCTGCGGCGGCCAGCCCGCCTTGGCTTCGATCACAGTTTCCACCACGCCGACAGCGCGAGTGAGTCTGTGAATCATGGTCTCGCCGAGATAACCTTCGCCGGTGGCTGGTATTTTAGTTTTGCCCATGCCGTGAGTGTGCTGAAAAATCTGGCGGGTTCAATGCCTGAATCGCGAGCGACTCACTGTTGGGTTCGCAAAAGAAACTTTCTCGCTTCTCGGTTTTTGTATTCAATCAGCACGGATATGAGTCAGTCCCATTCTCTTACAACCACAGCGTTTGAACTGCCGGGGTTTCGCATCACGAAATCGCATGGCGTCGTGCGAGGTATCGTGGTGCGCTCGCGTTCTGTCATCGGCAACATCGGCGCGAACATTCAGAGTTTATTCGGCGGGAACATCACGCTTTACACGGAGTTGTGCGAACGCGCGCGGGAGGATGCGTTCAACCAGATGCTCTCGGACGCGGGTAAGGCAGGCGCGAACGCCGTCATCGGTGTGCGTTACGATGCCACGAAGATCGGCAATGGCATCACCGAGGTGATCTGTTATGGCACGGCGGTGTCGGTGGAGCAGGTGGGTTGATAGATTTAAGTTGATGGTTGATGGCGGGACAAAAAGACGATGCCGATGTGGAATTCTCAAAAACAAAACGACCCAGCAGCGGCAATGCACAGCCGTCACTGGGTCGTGAGGAACCGAGGTGAAAAACCTCGCACAGAAGCAGTGCCTCTGGTGCGGTTGTCAGGCTATATGACGAGCAAACAAAGTCAATGTCAGGGTTCGGTGGCGGGTGTGACTGAAAGTGCCGCGCAAGTTTGGGGCGTCGAGGGAAAAATGTGGAGTGCGGCGACTTGTCGCCGCTTTT
>JAYUAV010000416.1:0-4642 GCA_043741175.1 Verrucomicrobiota bacterium | reverse complement strand
CACGTCGAGTTGCGCGAGGGCGGAGGCGGTCTGCTGGATCGTGGCGAGTTGGCCGAGGACTTCTTCGCGGATGCGCTGGAAGAGTTCGTATTCCAACTTAACACTGCGTTCTTCCGCTCCGAGGATTTTGCCTTCCATGTCTTTCAACTCGGGCGTGATGAAGCGCTCGCCGTTGGCGACGGTCTGCTTGCGGATGTAATGCGGTGGAACTTTGTCGAGGTTCGACTTGGTGACCTCGATGTAATAACCGAAGACGGAGTTGAATCGCACCTTGAGCGAACTGATGCCGGTGCGTTCGATTTCGTCCTGCTGAAGTTTGGCGAGCCAATCCTTGCCGCCGCGTTGGGCGTTGCGAAGTTCGTCGAGATCGGTGCTGAAGCCGTCGCGGATCATGCCGCCTTCCTTCACGGCGAGCGGCGGTTCGTCCACGATGGCGCGTCCAATCAACTCGACGAGGTCAGGAGATTCGGAAAGCTGGGCGGTGAGGTTTTCCAATAAACCTGTAGCAGCGGACGTGAGTCCGCTCTGATCCAAATCGGGAAGTTTGAGCCGACTCACGTCGGCTGCTACAGAGTTAAGGGTCTGTCGTAGTGCGGGGATTTGTTCCAACGCCTGCCGCAGCACGACGAGATCGCGGGCGTTGCCGCTGCCGGTGCTGAGGCGACCTAACGTGCGTTCCAAGTCGCGGACGTTCGTGAGTTGCGCGCGGAAAGTATCGAGGCTGGGCGTGTTCTCGATGAACACCGCGACGGTTTCCTGACGCTGGCGAATCGGCTCAACGGCGGCGAGCGGCTGGGACAGCCAGTTGCGCAGGAGACGCGCGCCCATCGGGGTGGCGGTTTTGTTCAACGCGCCGTAGAGACAGGCGTTGCGCGGGGCGTCGCGATGTTGCGGTTCGAGAATCTCCAGATGCCGCAACGTGGTGTAATCGAGCGCGAGGAAATCGGTGCGTTGATAGAATGACAGGCGCGTGAGGTGTTTCACGTTGCGCCGGAGATTTTGCACGAGGTAATGCAACGCGCCGCCTGCTGCGCCAATGGCGGCGGTGCGATCTTTCAGTCCGAAGCCATCGAGCGAGGCGACTTTGAAATGCTCGCGCACGGTGAAGACGGCGGTCTGCGGAGCGAAGGTCCAATCGTCATAGGCGCTGACGGTCCAACCGGAATTGCGGAGCAGATCGCGGAGCGCGGTTGCTTCCATCGGATGCACGATCTCGGCGGGGCGGAGGCGTTCGAGTTCGGTGAGCAGTGCGGCTTCGGCTTCGACTTCCGTGGTGAGGAAATCGCCGGTTGTCAGATCCACAAGCGCAAGACCAAAGGTTTTTCCAGCGGTGCAGACGGCGGCGAGAAAGTTGTTTTTCTCCGCCACGAGCATTCGTTCGTCGAAGTGCGTGCCGGGCGAGAGGATTTGCGTGACCTCGCGATTAACGAGCTTGCCGGGCTTGGCTTCCTCGGTCTGTTCGCAGATGGCGACTTTGCGTCCGGCTTTGAGCAGGCGACCGATGTAATTATTAGCCGCGTGGTGCGGCAGTCCGCACATCGGAATGCCATTGCGCGAGGTGAGGGCGAGATTGATCAACTGCGCGCCGGCTTGCGCGTCCTCGAAGAACATCTCGTAGAAATCGCCGAGCCGGAAGAGCAGGAGCGCATCCTTGGGCAGTTCGCTTTTGATCCGGCGATACTGGGCCATCATGGGAGTAAGTTGCGCTTCGTCAGACATGCGGCGGGGAAGTTAAAGTTTATCCAACCCAGAGTTCGAGGAGAATTCCGCCTTGTCCATCATGTGCGAACGGAGCTTCACGTTTCCGGGAATGATGTCCATTGAGCCGCGAATGAAAAGTTTCTGGAGTTGACGTTTGATTTTGAAGACCACGCGCAAAATCTCGCCGCGCGTGCCGCCGGGATTGCCGTATTCTGCGCGGACGCGGACGGCTTCAGCCTCGGAGTTGGCGGTGATGCGGCGGTCTGCGGATTGTCCGGCAGAATGGTAGCGGTAGTTGACGATGTATTCCGGCAGGTGGCCGATGCGGCAGCCTTTGTGACCGAGCCGCAGCTTGAATTCAAAATCCGCCGCATTACGAAAATCTTTCTGACGATAGTTGCCGATGCGGTCATAGACTTCACGCCGGACGAACAGCGTGTGATGGCAAACGTTGTCGAGCGAGTACAGGAGTACGTTGAAATCGTATTTCGCTTCAGCGCGGCGGTAGATTTCCTGACTGTTCACGTCCACGTAAATCACGTCGCCGAACAATCCATCCCACGCCGGATTTTTTTCCAGAGCCGCAACGACCTTTCCCAAAACTCCGGGAAGGAAACAATCGTCGGCATTGAGGATCACGATGTAATCACCAGTGGTGCGGGCGATGCCTTTGTTCATGGCGTCGTAGTGTCCGTCGTCCTTTTCGGAAAGAACTTTGAGATGCGGAAACTCTTTGAGGATTTCGAGCGTGCCGTCCTTCGATGCGCCATCTATGACGATGTGTTCCCAATCGCGGAAGTCCTGACTCGCGACGCTTTGCAACGTCTCACGAATGGTCTTCGCGCTGTTGAAGCAAGGCGTGATGATTGAAATCTTTGGGCCGCGAGGCATGACGCCAGACTACGTGAGCTAGAGATTCGGGTCGAGTCCAGGGTTAGATTTCACTTCTTCGCTTCCGTGTGCCAGATGTCGCCTTCGCCGTAACTGAACCAACGACTCGTCGTCACTTTTTGCTGCGTGAAGAATTGCACGCCTTCCTTGCCCTGCATGTGCAGGTCGCCGAAGAACGACTCGTTCCAGCCGTTGAAAGGAAACCACGCCATCGAAGCGGGCACGCCGATGTTGATGCCGACCATGCCGCACTGGACGCGATGCTTGAACTCCCGCGCCGCCTTGCCCGAGCGCGTGAAGATGGACGCGCCGTTGCCGTAAAACGATTTGTTCGCCAGTTCGATAGCCGCGTCCAAATCTTCCATGTGCATCACGTTTAGAACCGGGCCAAAAATTTCTTCCTTCGCCACCGTCATGGCGCGTTCAACATGATCGAGAATTGTCGCGCCGACGTAGAAACCATTAGGCGCTTCGCTGACTTTCACACCGCGACCGTCGGCAGGAATCTTTGCGCCTTCCTTCACACCAGCTTCGATCAACTCCAACACGCGGTCGCGATGTTGCTTGGTGATAACTGCACCCATGTCCGGCTGCGCATCGCGGTCAGTCGGGCCGACCTTGATGCGCTTCGTGGCTTCGATGAGCGTGGGCAAAACAGTTTTCTCCGCGCCGCCAACCAGAACAGCCGTCGAGCCCGCCATGCAACGCTCCCCCGCGCAACCAAACGCCGCCTCGATGACGCCGCGCGTGGAGTTTTCCACGTCCGCGTCGGGCATGATGATGACGTAATTCTTCGCGCCGCCGTTGGATTGCACGCGTTTGCCGTGCTTGGTGCCGACTTCGTAGATGTAACGCGCGATCGGCGTCGAGCCGACGAACGAAATCGCCTTCACCTTCGGGTGCGTGAGCAAAGCGTCCACCACTTCGCGTCCGCCGTGAACGATGTTCAACACACCTTTCGGCAGTCCGGCTTTCTCCAAGAGTTTCGCAATCTTGATGGCGGTGAGCGGAACTTTCTCACTCGGTTTGAGCACGAACGTGTTGCCGCACGCGATGGCGATGGGATACATCCAGAGCGGCACCATCGCGGGGAAGTTGAACGGCGTGATGCCGACGCACACGCCGAGCGGCTGGCGAATCGCCTCGCAGTCAATGCCGCGCGCGATGTTCTCGATCACGTCGCCCATCAGCAACGACGGCACGCCGAGCGCGAACTCGATGACCTCCATGCCGCGCTTCACGTCGCCGCGCGATTCCACGAGAGTCTTGCCATGCTCGCGGGTATTGCAGCGGACGATGTCCTCGAAATTATCCTCCATCAACATTTTGAACCGCGCGAGAATCCGCACGCGCTCGACCGGCGGCGTTTCCATCCACGCCGGGAAGGCGGCATGCGCTGCTTCTACGGCGGCGTTTGCTTCGGCGACGTTTCCAGCCGGACATTCAGAAATCACTTCGCCGATGGAAGGATTGAAGACGGGTGTGTGCGCGGTTTTGGATTCAATCCATTCGCCGCCGATGAAGTTGGGACAGGGTTCGAGTTGTTTAGTCATGGGAAAGATTAGTTGGGGAAACCGTTAAAACGGTTTCAGGTGTCGGGGCATAGCTATCACCCAACTAAAGTTGGGTGTTAATGAGAAGAGTAGAGATGGGGGCGGCAGAGTTGGTAAATGTGATGTTGGCATATTAGTGCGTTGGCTTGTTCTCATTCACCCCTCGTTTTAACGAGGGGTTTGGACGGCAGTGCTGTGTCAGAAACCGTTTCAACGGTTTCTTCCTCGCGCCAAACCAGCCCGTAGACTCTTACAAAACGTTCGTACTCATCGGCGAATGATTTTATCCGATGATGCTCGGCTTGTCCGGCGATGTACGCACACACCTCATTCACTCCTGACTGTGAAACTGAAAACGCACCATAGCCGCGTCCCCAAGCAAATTTTCCCGCGAGTAAATCCTGCTCATTGACCCAATGCGAGGACGCACCTTTGAACAACTTGACCACTTGTTCAATCGTCATGTTCGTGGGCAGGTCAATCAATGCGTGAACGTG
>JAYUAV010000415.1:0-4983 GCA_043741175.1 Verrucomicrobiota bacterium | reverse complement strand
GGCAGAAGACTGCTCGCCCTACCCGCCTCGCACCGGTAGGGCGCGTCACTCCGTGCGCGCCGAACATTCGTATTAAAGTGAGCGTTTAGATTTTTCATGCCTCGGCGCGCACGGAGTGACGCGCCCTACCTTCTGATCAGCGTCAATAAGCGCAGATTAGCGGATCAATTTTCACCACTTCAATTCCTGCAAGCGCCGTGCGACTTCCTCGGCGTTGGCGCGGCTGTTGAAGGCGCTGATGCGGAAGAAGCCTTCGCCCTTCGAGCCGAAGCCGCTGCCGGGCGTGATGACTACGTTTGCGTCGGCAAGAATCTTGTCGAACGCCTGCCAGCTCGTGACCTCTTTGGGCGTGCGCACCCAGATGTAAGGCGCATTCACGCCGCCGAAAACTTTCAGGCCAGCCTTCTTCGCGCCCTTGCGAAGTACTTCCGCGTTGCCGAGATAATGTTTGATGAGTTCGGCCACTTGCGCTTTGCCTTCGGGCGAGTAGAGCGCTTCGGCGGCGCGTTGGACGATGTAGCTCACGCCGTTGAACTTCGTGGTCATGCGCCGCGACCACAGCGGATGCAGCGGCTTCGCCTCGCCGGACTTGGTGTAGGCTTTGAGCGATTTGGGAACGACCGTGAACGCGCAACGCGTGCCAGTGAAGCCGCCGTTCTTCGAGAAGCTGCGGAACTCAATGGCGCAGTCACGCGCGCCGGGAATTTCATAGATGGAATGTGGAATCGCGGGGTCAGTGATGTACGCCTCATAAGCCGCATCGAACAGGATCACGGCTTTGTGTTCGAGCGCGTATTTCACCCACGCTTCGAGTTGCGGTCGCGTGGCTGCGGCACCGGTCGGGTTGTTCGGCGAGCAGAGGTAGATCACGTCCACATGCTTCTTCGGCGGCTCCGGGATGAAACCATTGCTCGGTTTGCACGGGAGATAAACCAGTTTGCCGTACGCGCCCGCTTCGTTCGCCGGGCCGGTGTGACCGACCATCACGTTCGTGTCCACATAGACGGGATACACCGGATCGCTGATGGCGATTTTGTTTTTGTCACCGAGGATGTCGAGGATCGCGCCGCAATCGCACTTCGAGCCGTCGCTGACAAAAATTTCGTCGTCGGCCACGTCAAGACCGCGATCCCGGAAATCATTCTTCGCGATGGCGCCGCGCAACCACTCATAACCTTGCTCCGGGCCGTAGCCCTTGAAGCTTTCGCGCGATGCCATTTCATCCACGGCCTTGTGCATCGCGGCGACAACGGCTTGCGGTAGCGGCTCAGTCACGTCGCCGATGCCGCAACGGATGAGACGCTTGGCGGCCTCGGGATTGGCGTCGCAAAAAGCTTTCACACGACGACCGATTTCGGGGAAGAGATAACCAGCTTTGAGTTTCAGATAATTTTCGTTGAGCAGTGCCATAAATGGGTTTGGTAAATCAAAACGCCCGTCCTGCAACCGCAAGACGAGCGGACGGAAGGAGGATATTAAAACGAAGTGCGGAATCAATCCCGGTTGTTTCGCAGGAGCAAAAGTTTGTTCTTCAATTCGCGCGGACGCGAGAAGCGTTGCGATTGTTTATGGCTTGCAGGTCAGTGAACTGGAACTGGCCGGGCACCACCACTGCTAATCCGTGTGGTACGGGGGCGATTCTTCCTCTCCCATGGCGTTGTAAAAAGCGGCGGCGGCTGATTCCGTTTCTGATGTGGCTGGGGTAGCCCCGAGTTGGGAATAAAGTCCCTTGGCTTTGCGGGCACGCTTCGGTTTGGCGGCGGCGATGAGCGGGGCGGTCAACTTTTCGTAAAGCGCGAACAGGAATTCCACGCGCTGACGTTCGCTCGTGAAAGCTTCTGCGCGATAACACTTGTCCACGGCGCGATCCAGGGCCTCGTGCGCTTTCTGAAGGGCGGGCGGCGTGGCGAGCGGATCGTAGAGATCGGCGAGCGTGGCGGTTTTCGGAGCGCGGGCTTCAGCCCGCTTCAACGTCCGGGTTTTATCAACGCCAGCTTTGGATTTGGACGCCGCAGAGGGATCCACGGTGAAGCGGCCTGAAGGCCGCGCTCCTTCCGCAAGAAACTCCGCGCGGACGGCCAACACCTTTTGCGCGGCGGCCTCCACGGCGGCACGCTGCTTCTCACTCACAGACTCCGGCCATGGGTAGTTGTTATAGACCATGCTGCCAGAGTAGCGGTAGCGAGATTCCAGTCGCCCTCCAATCTGTCGCATCCATGCCATGTGCATTGCAGACGTGAGAATGCCGAAATAGAAAAGACTGCTGGAGGCGACGACGAAGTTCGTGTTTGCAGAAACAACATCCTTCGATACAAAGCCAATCGGAATGTATTTCCGCCGCTCGGATGAAACTTCAGGAATAAGGATGTATTCGGTTTTCGGTTGGGAAATGTAAAAAAACAACGTCGGTGTCTTGGCAGCTTTCTGTGTCGGCGCAGCCGTGCTTTTCAGCCGGAACTCTTTAACTCGTTCTAAGCGCTCCATCACTTTCGGCAACGCGCGAAGCTCGGCAGGATTTGCGTCGGCCAGCCAGAGACACCAACGCATATTGCCATTGATGAATTCCTCTGAGCCGGTGAAACGGCGCAGGAACTTTTTCGCTCCGGGTTCTTCCTTTAAGAAAGCGGCACACTCCTCATCCGTCAGAATCAGATTGCCATCGTCGGTCGGCTTACTGCCGCATCGCATTTCGGGAACGTCTGCAATCGGTTTCGTTCGCTTGGTAACGAACGCATCCGAACCGGGCGTGAGATAGGGGCTGATGTTGGGCGCGGTTGTAACGGAAACTTTCTCGCCTTCATAGTCGTAGATTTTCTTGTTCGCCGTATCGAACGCGGCGAAGCCAATGATAACAACGTGAACGTGCGCTTTACCGCGCGCTTCGCTCATCCATCGGAACGGGCGGTGGGCGAAGTGGATTTTGATTTTGAAGCGACCGAACAACAGCCCCCAGATGACCGGGACTTGTTCGCCTTGAGTGATTGAGTTAGTGGCGACAAACCCGACTTTGAGTTGTGTGCCTTGGATGTATTCCGCCGCTCGATAGAACCAAGCCGTAACGTAATCAACGTCGCCTGTGTTCTTGAAGTCTCGGAAGACGTGAACAAGGTCGGCACGTTGCTCTTTGTTCTGATAATGCTTTCCAATAAATGGCGGGTTGCCGAGGACGTAGCTGCATTGGGCGGGCGGGAGGACTTGTTTCCAATCCGTGCGCAGCGCGTTGCCGCAGTGGATGTGCGGGGATTTCTTAAGCGGCAACCGGGGATACCAGCCGCCAAACGCATCGGAGAGGCGCATGTTCATCTGGTGATCCATCAGCCACAGTGCCACCTCCGCAATGCGCGCCGGCCATTCGCTGATCTCGATGCCGTAGAACTGATGCACGTCCACGCGCGCCAGATTGCGCACGTCGAGTTCCTGATCGCCGCTTTTGTAAAGCGCTAGCAGGACTTCGGTCTCCAGCGCGCGGAGTTCGCGGTAGGTGATGACGAGGAAGTTCCCGCAGCCGCACGCGGGATCGAGAAAGTTGAGCGCGCTGAGGCGGTCGTGAAAGTCCGTGAGCTGGCGGCGGCGCATCCCGGTCACCGGAGCGCGGGCTTCAGCCCGCTTCACCGTGGATGAATCAGAGAGCGTGGAACTGGATTCGGACACCGCAGACATCCCGGCGTTGAAGCGGCCTGAAGGCCGCGCTCCGGCGAAAAGTTCGCGTCCGGTGATTTTCTCAAATTCGGTGCGGAGATCGTCGAGGAACAGGGAGCGGATGACTTTGAGGATGTCGCGCTCGCTGGTGTAGTGCCCGCCGATCTGGCGGCGTTCTTTGGACTCCATCACGGCTTGAAACAACGAACCGAAGATGGCGGGGGAAATGCGCGACCAGTCAAAGCGGGTGCAGGCGAGCAGCGCGTTGCGCATGTCGCGGTTGAACTCGGCAAAGCCGAGTTGCTCGGAAAAGAGCGCGCCGTTGACGTAGGGAAATTGCTGGAGTTCTTCGTCGAGGTGCTTCTGCCGTTTGTCGGTGGGAGTGTTCAACACACCGAACAATTGCGCGAGGCGCGGGCCGAGGTCGCTGCCATCCTCGGCGGAGCGGTTCTCGATGTAGAGACGGAAGGCTTCGCGCTGGAACAATCCGGTGTCCTCGGCGAACAAGCAGAACAGGACGCGCACGAGGAATTGCTCGAGGTTGTGCCCGGCGTAACCGCCGGCTTCGAGGGCATCGTGAAGTTCACCGAGCATTTCGGTGGCTTCGATGTTGATGGGGTCTTGTTCCTCGAACTTGTGTTGCTTGTAACCGGGGATGAACGCGAAGTCGTGGATGTGCTGGTGCAACTGCGCGAGCGGGAAGGTGACGCTAGTGCCCTCCTCCAGATCGTGCAGCGCAATGCGCGCGAAGTCCGAGACGATGACGTAGCGGGGAATCTCTTTGCGGCGCTTCTCGTCGCGGGCGAGGTCCTGGATGTAGTCCATCGCTTGGGCGTGCGCCTTGCCAAGGTCCTTGCCAAAACTCTTGTGTTCAATCAGGACGACACCACGCCAGAAGCCATCAATTAAACCATATTGACCGCGCAGATTTTTGACGGGTTCTTCGAAGCTCATTGCCGTGCGGCGGTTGAGGCCGAAAACGGCGAAGAATTCGTTCCAGAAAGTCTGCTTCTCGGATTCCTCGCGGGTTTCTCCAGCCCAATCCTTGGCGAAGCGGATGGCATTGTGGCGAATTTCATTCCAACTGAGCGGCATGGCGGGAGGCTAGAGAAACGAAAGGACACGGTCAACGCGGTGCTTTGAGGAGGGGTGTGACTGAAACTGCCGCTCAGTTTTTGGAGTGCGGAGACTTGTCGCTCAGGCAGAGCCGCGTACAGCGGTTTGACGCATGGGCGGGGCGTCTTCCCTTTCTCAATGCACCGCACCGCTGGACGCGGTGCTGCTGGGACGACGAGTCGTCCCAGCAGAAAAAGCGGCGACAAGTCGCCGCACTCCACATTTTTC
>JAYUAV010000414.1:0-4103 GCA_043741175.1 Verrucomicrobiota bacterium | reverse complement strand
CGGCGCTCCGTCAATACCACAGCCCAGCCGTTCGGGTATTTCCGAAAGGCATTAGACTTTAATCACAGCCTTCAGTCACCCAGTGCGATAACATCAATTGACTCTGCTGGGCCTTTCGCATTGAATTGCCTTATGCAAATTGAAAGCTTGAAAGTCTTTTGCGATCTCGCCGAAACGGAAAGTTTCACCAAAGCAGCTCAAATAAACAGCGTCACCCAGTCCGCCGTCAGCCAGCAGATCGGCTCGTTGGAAAGGCAGTTCAAGTCGCTCCTGATCGAGCGCAGCAAGAAAAAATTCCGCCTCACGCGCGAGGGACAGGTGTTGTATGACTTCAGCAAACAGATCATCCAGACTTATTCCGAACTGCAGAACAAATTGCAGGAGATCAAGAACATCATCTCCGGGATGATCCGCGTTTCGACGATTTACAGCATCGGCCTTCACGATCTGCCGCCTTACATCAAACGCTTTCTCAAAGAACATCCCACCGTGCATGTGCATGTGGAATATCGCCGCGCGAATCAGGTTTATGACGATGTGAACAGCAACGTGGTTGATCTCGGTCTCGTGGCGTATCCGGTGAAGGATGCGAAATTGGAGATTGTTTCGCTGCGTAAAGACCCGCTGGTGGTGATCTGTCACCCGCAACATCCGCTCGCGAAACAAAAATCCATCAAGCTCAAGGCGATTGCCGACCAGAAGTTCATCGCGTTCGAGCCGGACATCCCGACGCGCAAGGCGATAGACAAGGTGCTCAAGGAACAAATCATCGAGGTGAAAACGGTGATGGAGTTCGACAACATCGAAACGGTGAAGCGCGCCGTAGAAATTGACGCGGGCATCTCCATCGTGCCGCTCGGCACCATCGGCCAGGAAATCTCCAAGCAGACGCTCGTGGCCGTCACCATCGAAGACGCGGAGTTGTATCGTCCGCTCGCCGCGATCTACAAGAAGGGAAAAGTTCTCACACCTGCGATGCGGCATTTCATCAACGTGGTGAAAGAAGGCTCGGCGAAGGTTTGAGAGAGGTTGGACCGCTTATGGCGCGCACTGAACAGACTGACATTTTCATTTCACGGCTCTTAGCACTCATTTTCAGTGTTGTTTCGGTCATTTGTCTTTTCACTAGGTTTTCTGGTTATTCCAACGTCGTTGCGGCTGCGATTTTTGCGTGTTTGAGCGTACTGGTTTTGGGAACCATTAGGTCTAGGGCGGGTGTTCGGAACGCCTATTCGCACCCACTATCGGTGATCACGCTTGTATTGTTGTGTCCAGCTATAGGATTGATTTTGTTATCTGCACTCTTTCCACTAAGTAAATGATGTGGTCATGCGCTGCATTTTCTAACTTAAATCTCATGACTCAGAAACCATCGGCACTATTCCCCGCATTGCGACCCCGCCGCCTCCGCCAATCTGACGCGATGCGTCGGCTCGTGCGCGAAACACATCTCAGCATGGATCAACTTGTCCTTCCGCTGTTCGTGCGGAGCGGCAGGAAGGTTCGCAATCCCATTGGCTCGATGCCCGGCGTGTTCCAGTTGTCGCCGGATGAATTGTTGCGCGAAGCCACTCGCGCCCATGCTCTCGGAGTTCCTGCGGTGTTGCTGTTCGGCATCCCAGATCGCAAAGATGATCGCGCTTCCGGTGCTTACGCGAAGAATGGGATTGTTCAACAAGCCGTTCGCCTTCTCAAAAAGGAATTGCCTGATCTGCTCGTCATCACCGACGTTTGCCTGTGCGAATACATGAGCCACGGCCATTGCGGCATCGTGCATCAGGAGAAACGCGGCGCAACGATCCTCAACGATCCTTCGCTCAAACTTCTTTCCCGCGCAGCACTGAGCCACGCGGAAGCAGGCGCGGACATCGTCGCACCGAGCGACATGATGGACGGACGTGTGCGCGCGATTCGCGCTGAGTTGGACGGCGCAGGATTCACCGACACGCCAATCATGTCTTACGCGGCGAAATTTGCTTCGGCGTATTACGGTCCGTTCCGCGAGGCGGCTGAATCCGCGCCCCAGTTTGGAGACCGCCGGAGTTATCAGATGGACGCGGCCAATGCGAACGAAGCCATGCGTGAAGTGGCGTTGGACATCGCGGAAGGCGCAGACATCGTGATGGTGAAACCCGCGCTTGCGTATCTCGACATCCTCCATCGCGTGAAGACGGAGTTTGGTTATCCCACGGCGGCGTATTCGGTGAGCGGTGAGTATTCGATGGTGAAAGCGGCAGCGGCAAAAGGCTGGATTGATGAGCGCGCCGTGACGATGGAAAGCTTGCTCGCGATGCGCCGCGCGGGCGCGGACATCTTAATCACCTATGCAGCAGCGGACGTGGCCGGGTGGTTGAAGTAGCAGAAAAGTTGGCGAGTCGCGTCGCTCTCATGTCCAGCGAAGTCAGGCATTCAGTTGCGTATGCAACTTTCAAAGCAAAGACTTTTGCGCGGCGTTGGACTCCGCCTTGGCTTTCTTGAAGTTCAAGTCTGGTTGATGGTCAGGATGCTCGGCGCGTTGTTTGCCGGAGAGCAATCCCTCAATCGTCAACAGTTGCACGCGCGGAAACTTCTTGCCTGCTGCGCTGGTATAAATTCCGGCAGACGCAGCATCGGCAATCATTCCTTTGGTGGGCGTTTCAAGCGAGATGAAGAGGGCGATCTCCGCAGCCTCGCGTTCGCGGACGTGATTCAACGCACGCACATCATCGGCTTTCAAGCCGCCACCTTTCACGCTCACGACAATCTTGCGTGCCCCGGCCTTGTCCACATCATGGAAGAATTTCAGCCCGTCAATGCCACCGTCCGCGCCCTTCTTCCTGCCTTGGAACGGCTGCGCATCCACGAGCGACACCGCCCAATACTGGAATTGATATTTGTCCCGTGCTGCGAGGTTGCGCGCCGCCGCGAGGTCTTGGGGCGTGCCTTGAACTTCAAACTTACAACGCGACTTGAACGCATCCTTGAGTCGTTTTTCAATGAGAGAAATGGCGAGGTGAGTGATGTCTATGCCGATCCATTTGCGTTTGAATTTCTGCGCGGCGTGAACCGCCGTGCCACAGCCACAGAATGGGTCAAGCACCACATCGCCTTCGTTGCTGCTGGCTTCGATGATCCGCTCCAGCAATACCAGCGGCTTTTGCGTGGGATAGCCAAGTGATTCCGCGCCAGACGCGATTTCGATGTCGTCCCAAAAATCACTGACGGGAATGCCTTCCTGTTCATCAAGGTAACGCTTGAACCTTGGAATACCCTGACCGCCCTTTGGCACGACAATCAAACCCTGGGCATCTGCTTCGAACATCCGGCTTTTTGTCCAGCGCCAGACTTTGGTGACGCCTTTGAACTCGTAGGTAAGATTTGGCCGGTCAGGATTCGGATTAAGGAGAGAGGTCAGTTGATAACGACGGCCATCCGCGTCAGCCAAACTGTATTGTTCGGCAGATTTTTCAAGGTCATGCTGGGTGTAAATGGGATTCCACGTTGTTTGCTTGCGCTCTTTACCGTAGGCAAAAATGACATCGTGGTTGTTAGCAAAACGCGTGAAGGCCAGTCCTTTTGGATGCGAACGCCGCCAGACGATTTCATTTCTCATGTTCGCTTTGCCAAAAACCGCATCCAGCACGACCTTCAGGTAATGAGAAGCCGTCGGGTCGCAGTGGAGGTAGAGCGAGCCAGTGGGTTTGAGGACGCGGTGCATTTCCAACAGCCGCGTGGACATCATCACCAGATACGCCGTCATGTCGTTACGTCCGAGGAACTCAACCAGCGCGTTGATCATCTGCGCTACATCGGTGTTCTTGTGATGGAGCAACTCATCGAGTTCGTGCGCGGCCTGATCGCCCCAAGACCACGAATCTTTGAAAGCCTCAATCTGCGCCTCGCTCTTTTCTCCTTTGGGCGATTTGAACAGGAGATTGTAGTCGCGCTTGGAGTTGAACGGCGGGTCGAGATAGATGAGGTCAACAGTCTCGTCCTTAATGTGCTCACGCAGCACCTGAAGGTTGTCGCCGAAGTAAAGTTGGTTCACGCAATGCGAAGGCTAGGGAAACAGTCGCGCGCGGTCAACGCGGCGTTGACGGGGAGGGTGTGACTGAAACTGCCGC
>JAYUAV010000413.1:0-6025 GCA_043741175.1 Verrucomicrobiota bacterium | reverse complement strand
GGCGCGCTCCCCAACGTCAACACGATTTCGCCATTCGCCTCCAGCGTGACGCGCAATGGCAATTGGAATGGCGTGCGCGATACCGTGACCGCACTGGCTTTGCCGAGCGTGATATTTTCGTGCCCGGCCAGCAGCGGCAACAGCGCGGCGAAATCTTTTGCGTCCAGTTGCAGCAACGCGGGCGTCTCACCATCTGCCAACGCTTCGAAGCGTTCGATGATCGCGTCGTCTTGGGCCGAGAAGGCAAACGCGCGTCCCCTGGGCAGCGCGTTCAACGGACATCGTCCGCCGCCCCATTTCGCCTCGAACACCACCATCACTTTGCCACGCGCGATGGCTTGCTCGAAGTTTGGCGGGAGGATGAGGAATAATTCGGCTGGTTCACCTGTGGCAGCGCGTTGGAGCGAAGACTTGGTAGGGCTCGCTGTCCTCAGCGAGCCGCTGGTTGGCACGGAAGCGTTCTGATTTGCGGAGACGGCGCGCAGGGACTGACGCGCCCTACCATCGTCGGTCTTTTTCGGCTTCTGTGCCTCGATCCAATGCAAACCCACCGCCACTCCATGCGCGCAAATTTTTCCCCACTCGCGCGCGTCGCGACAGGTGCAGAGGTTTTCAATATCAATCTCGTTCTTGATGACCATTGAGGCGCGGAAGGAAGCGCCGTCGTTCTGCACTACGCCTCGTAGGAGCGGCGGTTGCCAACAGGAACTCAGCACCTGGCCGAGTTCGAGGTAAGCGCGGGCGCGCTTCACCACGTCCCAACCGGCGGCTTTCTGCAACAGTGCTTCGTTCAACTCAACGGACATTCCATTCAATATGCGGGCGACCAGCAGCCGCGTTCAAGGATGCAAAAATGATCAATACGTACATTGGATCGTCTGACAGCGCGCACAATTCTTGACTTTTTCACTTGCACTATTCAAAGTCGCGCAGTGCTGAAACGACTCGGTCATTGCCTGTTGGTGGTTGCGCTGTTGGGCGCTACGGGCGGTCATTGGGCCGTGCTTCAAACCGTGGCGTGGGCGGACATGCTTGCGAAGAATCTCCAGACCGAGTCTGTCGGTGAAGCCATCACCAAGACTTTCGACGGCGCGCATCCCTGCAAACTGTGCAAACAAATATCTTCTGGCAAAGAAACTGAAAAGAAGTCCGACCTTCCGTTGCAGATCAAGAAACTGGAGTTCGTTTCCGAACGTCCGGTGTTCATCTTTTCTGCGCCGCAAGATTTTCAGATCGTGCTTGAATCGTTTTCTTCTGGTGATGGTTTGACTCATCGTCCCTCCGTTCCCCCTCCTCGATCTCTCGCGGGTTAATCTGTTTCTGTCCTTGTCTCGTGCCGTGTAGCGCGGGGCGTTGTCGGTTTCCCCTGATTTTAATCTGAGCCTCCGCTGTCGCGGTGTGCTCACAACCTTTGGAGCAATTGAGTGAAAATATATTTAGCTTTGACAGTTTTGACAGTCGCATGTGTGCCGTCCGTGTTGGGGTGTGATCTTTGTGCCGTGTATTCTGCGAATGAAAACAGCGGCGCAGTGGGTAAAGGTTTATATGCGGGCGTGGCCGAACAGTTCACGCACTTCGGGACGATGTTGGAGGAGGGACATGAGGTTCCCAACGATGCTGGACAGCATTTGAACAGTTCGATCTCGCAATTGATGATCGGCTACAACATCCACGAACAGTTCAGCGTGCAGTTCAATCTGCCGGTAATCCATCGTTGGTATCAACGCGCTGAGGATTTGGAGATCGAACGTGGATCGGTGTCAGGCATTGGCGATGTGTCGTTGATGGGGCGCGCGTGTCTGTTCCGCACCGATGACAATAATGTTACGGTGGCGTGGAATGTTTTGGGGGGCGTGAAGTTGCCGACGGGCGAGACCGAGCGATTGCAGGAGGAGGTGGATGAATTGAGCGCGCCGCCGCTGTCGCCCGGCGGGATTGAAAGCGGGATTCACGGTCACGACCTCACGCTCGGCAGCGGCTCGGTGGATTATCTGGTGGGCACGAGCTTGTTTGTGCGTTACCAGCGAATGTTTGTGAACGCGAACATCCAGTATTCAATCCGCACCAAGGGCGATTTCGATTATCGGTTTGCCAATGATCTCATCTGGTCTGGCGGTCCGGGCGTCTATCTCGTGCTGGAGAATAAGTGGACGTTGTCGGTGCAACTTAATGTGTCGGGTGAAAACAAACCGCGCGACATCTTTCAGGGTGGAAAGGCCGAGGATACAGGCATCCGGGCGGTTTATTTTGGCCCGGAGGTAAGTGCGACATGGCAGGGGAAACTCAGCGCAGAACTGGGCGCGGACTTTCCGGTGGACATTGAGAACACTGCGTTGCAGATCGTGCCGGACTATCGCGTTCGCGCCGGTGTGACGTGGAGATTCTAGGCGGGGACGAGTGCGTTAGCCGCGCATTGGCGAGTGACTTTCGCAAATTGGCGTTGTTCCTGCCGCTCTGATTCGCTTCACTGTGCCGCACTCAAATCAAACATGAATACTTCCATCGTCCGAAAGTTCATCGCGGTTCTTGTTGTGGCGTTCTTCGCCAGCGTTCGACTCAACGCCGCCACCATCAACATCCAGACCGACAAGCCCGGTCACAAAATCGCGCCGACGCTTTGGGGCGTGTTCTTCGAGGACATCAATCTCTCTGCCGACGGCGGCATCTATCCTGAACAGGTTCGCAATCTTTCGTTTGAAGATGCAGACAAGCCGGACAACTGGAACTTCGCAAACGTCGGCGAGGGGAAAAGCGAAGCGGCGATTGATTCGTCGCGCCCGCTGAATCCGCTGAACAGGCATTGTCTGCGCATGAAGCTGGACGGCTCGTTCACTCTCGAAAACATTGGTTACTACGGCATGGGCATCGCCAAGGGCGAAGGCTACACGTTCAAGGTCGCAGTTCGCGGCGATGGTTTCTCCGGGCCGGTCACTGTCAAAGTCCTCGGCGCGGATGGAAAAGTTCTCACGTCTGGTGATCTCAAGAACGTCGGCGGGAGTTGGAAGTATGAGAGCATTGATCTCACCGCGACGGGGAGCGATACGAAAGCGAAGTTGCAAATCTCCGCGTCCGGCAAAGGTACGCTGTTCCTGGACATGGTTTCGCTGATGCCTAAGACGACATGGAAGAACAACGGTCTGCGTCCCGATCTTGCCGAGGCAGTGCAAGCACTCAAGCCGAGCATTTATCGTTTCCCCGGCGGATGTTGGGTGGAAGGCGAGACGATGGACAAGATGTACAACTGGAAAAAAACCATCGGCAACGTGGACGCACGCACGCCGCTTTGGAACATCTGGCAATACAACGCTACGCACGGCCTCGGTTTCCACGAATACCTGCAAATGGCTGAAGACCTCGGCGCCGCGCCGCTCTTCTGCATCAACGTCGGCATGTCGCACAAGGAAATCATCCCGATGGATCAGATGGGGCAATGGGTGCAGGACGCGCTTGATTCACTCGAATACGCAAACGGCCCGACGAATACTTTCTGGGGCGGACTGCGCGCGAAGAACGGCCACGCTGCGCCGTTCAATCTGAAACATCTGGAAATCGGCAACGAGAACGGCACGCAGGCTTACAATGATCGTTGGGCGCTTTTCTACAAGGCAATCAAAGCCAAGTATCCCGACGTGCAACTTATCGCCAACGATTGGCAGCGCAATGTTCCCAAAGACCCGAAGCCCGATCTCGTGGACGAACATTATTACAGCACGCCGGAGTTTTTCATGCAGCAGGCGCATCACTATGACAACTACGACCGCACAGGCCCGAAGATTTTCGTTGGCGAATACGCCGTCACGCGCAACACCGGCAAAGGCAATCTGCGTGGTGCCATTGGCGAAGCTGCGTTCATGACGGGCATGGAACGCAACTCTGACATCGTAGCAATGGCTGCGTACGCGCCGCTGTTCTGCAATGCGAATCATAAACGCTGGCCGGTGAATCTTATCAATTTTGACAGCACCCGCTGGTTTGGCATACCGAGTTACTATGTGCAGAAACTGTTCAGCGAACATCGCGGGGATGTGGTGTTGCCCACAGAAGTCGAGTCGGGAACGATTGAAGAGAAAGCTCCGACTGGTGGCATCGGCGTGGGAACTTGGAACACAGCGGCTGAATACAAGGACATCAAAGTCACTGCGCCAGATGGAAAAGTTTTATTCACGTCTGACTTCAGCAAGAACAGCGAAGGCTGGAAAACTCTTGGCGACGGCGCGAAGTGGAGCGTGCAGGACGGAGCGTTGCGGCAGACGGCGGAGAAGGAATTCATCCGTGCTGTCATCGGGGATAAGTCATGGACGGACTACACACTCACGCTCAAGGCGCGCAAGATTTCCGGGCAGGAAGGTTTCTTGATTTTGTTTCACATCGCCGAGGACGAAGATCGCAACTGGTGGAACATCGCCGGCTGGAACAACACGCAGCACGGGGTGGAATTCGGCGAGACGCTGGATGGCAAGCGCGGGAGCGTGGAGACGGGGCGCTGGTATGACATCAAGATGGAAGTCAAAGGTAACAGCGTGAAATGCACGCTCGACGGAAAGGTCATTCACGACATCAAAAACAGCGGCAGTGTCACGCGCGGGTTGTTCGCGAGTGCCGTTCACGATAGCAAGAGTGGCGACATCATTGTGAAGGTCGTCAACGCCGCCGCTACGCCGACCGAAACAGAGATCAATTTGAACGGCGCAAAGAAACTCGCAACATCCGCCGAAGCCATTGTGCTCACTTCCGAGGATGCGAAGGATGAAAACACGCTCGACGAGCCGACGAAAGTTTCACCGAAGAGCGAGACATTCAAACTCAGCGGCAACAAGATCAAACACGCCTTCCCCGGCAACTCAATGACGGTGATCCGAGTGAAGGCGGCCAAGTAAGCGGGGCGCGCTGAATATGGAGTGCGGCGACTTGTCGCCGCTTTTCCCGCTTGGACGACAAGTCGTCTGCCAAAGCGTGGACAAGTCCACGCACTCCAAAACCTGTGACGCCAGCGTGGGTGAAGCAGGCACTTGGACTCCAACTTGGTAATCTAGTTTTTTCCAGCACGTTTGTTTGAGGCTTTTTGTATCACTGGCTTCGGCATCAGCGCGCCGATCTTTTTCCGAATCGTGATACCGTCGGTGTAATCAGGATTTTCTTCGAGCAGCTTCTCGTAATTCTTCCGCGCGAGTTCGTCGTTTTTGGCGGCGACGTATTTCTCGCCGAGAGTCAGGCGCAAGCGGATGCGTTGTTGCGGCGTGGCATCAAGTGTGAGCGCGCGTTCGTAGGCGGCGATGGCGGACGCGGGTTTGCCTTGTGCGACATAAAGCTCGGCAAGCTTTTCCATTAGCACCGCACTTTCCTTTGTCATAGGCGTGTCTTCGAGGATGGCGGCAAGTTCCGCTGCGCCCATGCCCTGATTACGACTGAGATTGCCGAGTCGGATCGTGGACCATTCGAGCAACTTACTTTTACTCGCGACAAGTGACTGGTGAAGTTCCTGTGCATTCTTTCCGAACGGACGATAGAGCGGATCCCCGACGACGGTTGTTTGCCAGGAGAGAATCGTTTGAGACGCGCAGGCCGCCTCACCAAACGTGAATCCGAAATACATCCAACGTCCAGCGAACGCTCCGACATCCGGCGTGCCATTCAGATAAGGTTCATCCACTGTGCCCATCGTGCAGGTCGCGCCTTTGGCGAGAAGCGGACCAACCCAGTTGTGATTCGTGAAGCGAAGCGACGCCGCGCTGAACGAGTGCAGATGATATGCGAACGCGCCGGGCATGAACTCCACCTTCGGCAGCACGAACGGCCCGCATACATTTTCTCGATACCAACCCATGTAAATCGCCACCTGACTCAGAGGAAAACTTGCGGGCAACGTGTCGAAGTTTTCATCCGTGATGGTGTCGAAGCCGACGAGTTGTGCGACTTGCGATGCGTTGCGTATCCAGTCATCGCCGATCTTGTAGTTGGGGTCGGCGATGTTACGCAGATCGAAATAAGCGCGCCCCCACAAGCCTTCGGCCTCGGTTTGCAATGC